>JASKJN010000062.1 GCA_030153385.1 Archaeoglobaceae archaeon | reverse complement strand
CAGACCCGACTGGGACAAATTCCCCGGGGCGGTTTACACGATCGCCTTCGACACTGTAATGCCCGATGGAAAAAGCCTGCAGATCGGCACCGTTCACAACTTGGGCGACAACTTCGCAAAGACTTTCGAAATAACATATGAAGCTATCAATGGAGAGCATTACTTCGTCCACCAGACCTGCTACGGCATTTCAGAGAGATGTATAGCTTCGCTGATAAGCATCCATGGAGATGATCTCGGCTTGGTTCTGCCCTTCGAAGTCGCTCCAATACAGATTGCGGTGATTCCAATACTCTACAAGGGGAAGGAAGAGAAAGTGCTTGAGTTCTCAAAAGAGCTAATAGACCGGATAAAGACATTCAGATTCGTTTTCGATACAGGTGAGGAGAGACCAGGAGCAAAATACTACAAGTGGGAACTTAAGGGTGTGCCAATAAGATTCGAGATCGGGCCGAAGGAGGCTGAAAGAAGAGAGGTAGTTGTCTCATTCAGGGATGAGAGAAAGAAATTCAGCGTTCCAATTGAGGAGGTTGACGAGAACAAGATACTGCAGTGGGCGAAAGAATTAAAGCTGAGGCTTAGAAGTAGGGCTGTTGATATGGTTTTAAGTAAGATTAAGTTCGTTGATAAGCTTTCTGAACTTTCCGAAGTTGTGAAAGATTACGTTTCACTCATGCATCTCTGCAGAAATAGGGATTGTGGAGAAGAAATCGAGAGGCATGGAGGGAAGCTTCTTGGATGGCTTGAAGAAATTCCTGACTTTCTGAATATTGATATGGAAGGGGAATGCATAGTTTGCGGGGCCAAGGGATCCTTGGCGGTTTCTGCAAGAAGCTACTGAAATTATCCAGATAGAAAATACTTATTTTTTCACTTCTGAGTGAGGAATTTGGTCAATTTTGCGGATTATACCAGAAGTTATAAAAACGCGTCAGAAATATCTTTTCTCAGCTTTAACTGAGGTCTATTACTCGAGTTTAGAGAATAAAACGGTGCTCAAATTCAGCGAAAAATTTAAAAATCAAACGAACTCAAATTTTTCTTAACTGGAATTGTGTAATTCAGACAAATCCTGAAAAAAACAGTCTGAACTAAAAAATAAGCTCTATAATGCGTTAAAAGTTAAATAGAAGGTGGGGGTGAGCTCGATGGAGGGTGATGACTATGATAGTAGGCAGGCATATCATAGCAGAATTATACGGGGTGAGCCCAGAGCTTATCTCAAAGGAGGAAAGTGTTCGGCGTATTGTGGAGGAGGTGGTGGATGAGGCGGGGTTGAATAAAGTCGGTAGCGTTTACAAGCAGTTCAATCCCCACGGTGTCACTGGGATTGTTTTGATCTCTGAAAGTCACGTTTCTATTCACACTTGGCCCGAATACGAGCTCGTCAATCTCGACATTTTCACCTGCGGTGATCCGGCAAAAGCGGAGAAAGCTTTTAAACTCTTCATCGAGAGATTTAAGCCGAAATCCTACAGGCATTATATACTTGACAGGGGTTAAAAATGAACAGGATCGAAATTCAGATACTTCAAAGCCTTCTGCAGGGCGAGATAAGTGTGTTTAAGCTTATTGATGAGCAGGATGCTTCTCTGCCAGAGTTTTTTGAAATATTTGAGAATTTACAAGCTAAAGGTCTCCTGAAGTTAGCCAACGGTAAAGTATCGCTTACCCCAAGAGGGAGAGAGGTCGCAAATGGTCTTCTGGTCTCTAATGCAACTTGCAAGGCCTGTGATGGAACTGGCTACAGGATCGATGCCTTTTTCCAAAAAGTCCTCTCGGAATTCTTGGAGATCACAAAAAATCGCCCGCCTGCGGTCGAGAAATTTGATCAGGGCTTCATAAGCGAGGAGGGAGTTATAAGAAGGCTCGAATTCATTCACGAACGCGGAGATATCTACGGCAAGATCTTTGTTGTCGGTGACGACGACCTTTTCAGCATCGCAGCCTCGCTCACCGGCTTGCCCGAGGAAATAGTCGTTGTGGATGCGGACGAAAGGCTTGTCAACTTCATCAATTCTGTTGCAAAGGAATTTGACCTTAAAGTTGTTGCAAGGGTTTACGATGTGCAGAGAGCTTTTCCAGAGGAGTTTAGGAGGAAATTCGATGTATTCGTAACGGATCCAGTTGAAACTATCCCGGGAATAAAACTGTTCCTTTCACGCGGAGTTTCAACTCTCAAGGGCATCGGTAGTTCTGCATACTTTGGCCTGACAACCCTGGAGGCTTCAAGGAGAAAGTGGTTTGAAATAGAGAAGATGATCCTCGAAATGGGCTTCGTGATAACTGATATAAAGAGGAAGTTCAACGTCTACCCCGCAGGCGAGAAAAGCTATTCCCAGTTTGAGGAAAAACTCCCAATTTTCAGGAAATTGGGCATCAAAACGGATTACGACTGGTATACCTCGAGTCTATTCAGGATAGAAGCTGTAAAAGAACCGATTCCGCTTGTTGAAGGGGAGATGATCATAGACGAAAGCGTTTACAAAGACGAGGAAAGTCTGGCAACTCCTTACTAATTGCACCAAAAATATATATTTAGAGTGAATACTTGAAATATGGAACTACCCAACTTCATATTTCAGGCAACTGAAAACCTTGTTGAAAAACCCTGGGGCGGTGAATGGATTTCTTTGCTGAAGGGTTTCAGAAAGAAGGGGATTGGAGAATCTTGGGAGTTTTCAGCACATCACTCTAATCCCTCCCAGATCTTTCTTAAAAAAGGGCCTGTTAAACTGACTGAGCTGTTCGTCGAGGCTAAAAATGAAATACTTGGAGAGCTTTCAGATAAGTATACTTCTTTTCCATTGCTCGTAAAACTAGTTGATGCTTCTGAAAGACTTGATCTCCACGTTCATCCTTCAGCGAAGGTTGCTGAAAGCTTTGGTGAGAGTGAAGGGGAGAAACTGAAAGCCTGGATCTTTTTGAAAGGAACTGCCCTAATCGGCTTTTCAGAAAATCTGACTCCGGAGAATTTTGAAGAAATTCTGGGCAATGAAAAGCTTGCTCTTGAGAAGATGAACAGATTTGAAGCGGGAACGTTCGATACCTTCATAATTCCCCCGGGAGTTCTGCATACTGCTGAGAATGCGAGGATCATCGAGATCTCGACGAATTCAGAGTTAACCTACGCTTTAAATGATGAAAAGGCAAAGAAGGCAATAAAAATCGACAGAACTGATGATTTCGAGATCAAGGGCAAAAAAGGGAGAGTTGAAACCGATTTCTTCATCGCGGAAATTATTGATGTGGCTGGAAAAGCGGATTTCAATATAAACACATTCAACCTTCTGCTATGCCTTGACGGCTATGCTTTGCTGAGAAGCGATAAGGGGTTTGCGGATCTGCAAAAGGGCTATTCCTGCCTGATTCCCGCTTCAACTGGAAGCTATACAATCCAGAGTGAGAAGGCGAAGGTTTTGAGAATTATTCCGAAATGAGCTTCAGAAAGAGTTCCTTTCTCTCTTTAACTTTTCTGAAAACCTCATCATAGCTACCGCTTGCGAGAATGGAAACTACAGGCTCTCCATTGGGATAAAAACCGAAGGGAATGTCTGCAAAAAATGGATTTCCCGATAGATCTCTTTTAATTTCCAAATCCCGATCCGCAAAGTAAATCGCGCGGATTGCAAACCTCTTAGGCTTAACTCTCTCAATCTTCCCGCCCTCAAAGGCTTTTACATGCAGTGAAAATAAGTTGATGTCAAGACTCCATTCAACGCTGTCCAGAGACCCCTGAAATCTCGGATTCAGCTCGAGAACATACGGTTTGTCCGCCAGAATAAAGTCTATGCCGATTGAGCCTCTCAGATCGAACAACTCCGCAGTCTCCACAGCTGTTTTTTCAAGCTCTCTTCTTTTTTCCTCATCAATTCTCAGTGGCGTCAAATTTCCGCTGTATCTGAAGCCGGTTGCGTTCATCTCTTTCCATCCGGAAAAAACGTAATTGCAGGCTATTGGAACTATCTCCTTTGAAGCGAGCAGTGAAACGCTACAGGGAATTCCTTCTATGAATTCCTGCAGAATAAAACCCTCTTCTTCTCTTTCAGCAAACCTTATTCCCTCTCCGCCACCACCGAACCTTGGTTTGGCTATCGTTTTACCTTCGGGCTTTTTTAAAACTCTCGGATGCGGAATTCCCGCTTTTTCAAGGGTTCTGTAAAACTCAAGCTTGTCGACAACCTTCTTAGCTAGCTTTGGCTCGTTGCATAGGAGTTCTGCGTTTATTTCAAAGGTTTCAAAGTTTGAGCAAAGCAAAACCTTTGCGTTTATTTTCTGAGCTATCTCTTCAGCCCTTTCGATCGCATTAATTCCATATACTTTCCTGCAGTAAAGAAAAAGGTCTCTATCTGCGTATTTCGTTATCGCATAAACTTCGTAGCCCGCTTTTCTTGCAGAACCTGCAACGTTTCTTACGTTAGTCCCGATCAAAAGCACTTTTTCAGACATCTCCTTATTACATCTTCTTCCTCGCTTCTGTAAATCTCTTTCATGCTACTCTCGCCGAAAATGCTGAGCCCTCTTACGATTACAGCGGGAATCGCATCGTTTGCCTCTCCCATTACCAGGTTTGCAAATCCAGCTATCTCATCCGCTATGCACTCAACTGTAACCTCCAAGACATTTTCGAAGAGGTCCTTGGCGCCTCTCCAGTCTCTCATCGCCCTAATGCCAGAGATCCCAATCGCAACACCGACTACGCCTTTCCTGAAGCATCTTCCATTCGTATCCGTTATGATCACACCGATTCTCTTTCCAGTTAGCTCCTCCAACCTTTTCCTGATCTTCTCCGCACTCCGATCTGGATCTACTAAAGGCAAGATTATGCTCCCCTTTTCAATGTTGGAGGCATCTATTCCGGCATTAACGCAGATATTTCCGTATTTAGCCTTTACAAGCAGAAATGGCTCCTTTATCAGAATTTCTTCGCTTTCCTCGATCACCGCCTGCACAAATTCCGGAGGCTTCCTGACTTTTTCGCTGAGCTCGAAAGCTAAAGCGCTCGGAGTGTATTCGCTGAGTTTTCTAACCCTACCCTCAGCCTTTGCAACTATTGTGGAGCAGATTACGACTACATCACCATCCTCCAACCTTGCATTCTCAGCTATGAGCTTAGCAACGTCGTCTCCTTTCCTAACAAGCGGTATTCCCCTAATAGGGATGAATTCAACCATTTCTCGACAGATATTCAAAGATGATGCCTGCAAGTTCGTCTCTTGTGAGCAATCTTTCAACCGCTCCCTGTGCAAGCTCTTTCTTGCCTCCTCCACTTCCCTTGGCATGTTTTCCCACCTCTTTCAGGATTTCCCTCGCATCGTAATTGCCAGAAGCGAAGGCAACGACAAAAACCTTCCCCTCTCCCTGAGACATCAAACAGCCCACAGCTCCCCTTCTAGCCAGATAATCTCCGATCTTCTGCAGTTCAGTCATGTCTGCACTCAAGATTTCAGTGACAACCTTCAGTCCATTGAATTCCTCAGCATTTCTTAGCAAGCCTTCTCCAGTCAATTCCGCGATTCTTTCCTCCAGCCTCTCGATCTGCTTTCTCTGCTCTTTCCATTCTTCAAAGAATCTTTCAACTGTCTTTGGAAGCATCTGGGGCTCGACACGCAGGATTTTGCTCGATTCCCTGAGAATGGATTCCATTCTTGCAATTGCATCGACTGCCGCCTCTCCAGCTGCGAACTCGAATCTAACAACGCCGTCCTGAATTGAGTCAACGCCTAGGATCTTGATCAAGCCGATCTCTCCAGTTTTACTGCAATGCGTTCCACCGCATGCCTGAACATCGTCGCCGACACAGACAACTCTTATCTCTTTGCCCGGAGGAACACCTCCCTGATACAGCCTGAATCCAAACTTCTTCTCCGCGTCAATTCTGTCCATCCACATCCATCTTATGTCCTTGTTCGCAAAGATCTCTTTATTCGCAAGTCTTTCTATCTCTCTAACCTCTTCTTCCGTGATCTTTTTGTAATGAGTAACATCAAGCCTCGCTTTTTCAGTCTCTTTCCTCGCTCCCGCCTGCCAGATGTGCTTTCCGTAAAACTTCTGCAATGTATGCAGTAGAACATGCGTTGCTGAGTGATGTCTCATGTGTCTGAGTCTTCTTTCCTGATCTATTATCCCCTTTACATCTCCCAAAGCTACCGGGCTTTCGACTTTATGCAGAACAACCCCCTCTACTTCCGTAACATATGTTACCTCGACTTTTTTGCCATTGGAAATTATGAAACCCCTGTCGCTGTCCTGTCCACCGCTCTCCGGATAGAATGCGGTTCTGTCAAGAATTAGGAACCCATTTTCAAAGCCTATTGCCCTTGCTGAGAACTCAAAGAGCTTTGGGTTGTCGTAGTAAAGTTTTTCAGTTTTTGGATACACCTTTGAGAGTATTATCTCCTCCTTCTTCTCTTTAACAGCCCTTGAATGTCTTTTTGCAAGCTCTGAATAGAAATCTGAGGGAAACTCGACCTGAACCTTTTTGTCCTCTGCGATCTTGAGCACAACCTCAGCGGGAATTCCATGGGAGTCGTAGAATTCCACGAGATCGTCTTTTAAAATTCTCTTCTTTTTCTCTATCGTTCTCTCTATCAATCGAAGCCCCTTTGAGATCGTGGACGCGAACCTATCCTTTTCCAGCCTTAATACCTCTTCAATTGTCTCCATCGGAACATCGAATTTAAAGCCAAGGATCTTTGCATGCTCTTCCACGAGATCGTAAAGTTCCAGGCTTAGCTGCAATTCCTCAGATAAACGAAGGCTCCTCCTTATGATCAGCCTCGCCAGATATCCTCCGCCAGCATTTGAAGGAACGAGACCATCACCGAGCATGAAAAGAAGGCATCTCGTATGATCAGCCAAGGCATATATTTTTGCAATTGGCTCAACGAGATTTTTAACATCCTCAACGCTGATCCCAAATTTTTTAGCGATCTCCGAGTTTATTCTCTCCGTCTGATATCCCATTCCAGCTAGTCTTGAGGTTTCTGCAATGATCTCTCTCGTATCTTTTCCCTTAAGATAGTTCAGACCGCTTGAACTGAATATTCTGTCAAGAACTCTGCCAAAGATCGCATCGTAAACGGTTGCGGAGCCATTGCTCATCCATACGAACCTCTCAAGTCCGTAGCCAGTGTCAACGATGTAGTTTTCCATTTTTCTGTATTTCTCGCCCTTTATCTTGATATCACCGCTTTCATCAGCTTTAAGGTTCATGAAAACAAGCGTTGCAAGTTCAAGTCCCCTTACTATTGCCTCTAAGCAAGGCCCTGCATTTCCGCCCCCAGCCCAAGGTTCCTCCTTATAAACTATTTCCTCCCTCTTTATTCCAAGCTTTTCTAAAAGCTCTGTGCAATAAGCAACTGTTTCGTTCTTCCAATAGACTTCTTTTCCCGGAAAATTGAAAGCATGATGCGCCATCATTTCGAAGAGTGTTAGATGCCTCCCGGTTCTTCCTACGCTGTCCAAGTCGTCAAGCCTGATGCATGGCTGAGAAATTGTCAGCGGATTCGCTGGAGGCGGAGCAATTCCAGAGGTGACGAAGGGCTGGAAGTCCGCTATGCTCGCTATGGTTAGATAAATGTCATCTCTCCATCTCGCGACAACCGGATACCTCTCGATCCTTTCATGCCCCCTTTCTTCGAAAAATCTCAGATAGAACTCGCGCATGTCGTTTAGTTCAAAGTTCCTTTTGAATGGAGAATTGCCGATGAAGGTGTATCCCCCGCATGGCGGATCACCGCAGACATCTCTGTCATCTAAGGTCCAGAAATACTTTCCACACTTAACACATCGTTTTCTCGCAAAGCCATTTTCCTTCAGAAACGTGATGTCGAGGTATTCTCTTTCGATGGTCATCGATTTTTGTTCTAAGCTCGATATATATCTTTCTCGTCTTAGAACCGGTTTTGGGACAAAATTCCTTTAATCCCTGACAACAATCACATACGCTCTCCACCCAATATACCTCTTGGGCACATCAACCTTTGCTGAATTACCGA
>JASKJN010000014.1 GCA_030153385.1 Archaeoglobaceae archaeon | reverse complement strand
CATCTCAGGAGCTCTGTCAGGCCTGCAAGCTTATCGATGAGCTTAAGAATAAGATACCTGCAAGATACAACGAGAAACTCGTGCTGGTAAAGCAGACTTCTTGCCTAACATAAAATTTTTAAAATCTGAAAGAAAAGACACTTGTGGACGTTGTTGTAGCGGGTGTTGGCATCGCAGGAGCTTTCGCACTCAGAAGTCTCTCAAATGAGCTAAGTGTAATTGGAATCGATAAGAGAGAGAAGCTTGGATTTCCAGTGAAGTGTGGAGAGATCATCCCTACGAGAAAGGAGATGGAATCACTTCTTCCTGGGCTTTATGATTACTCCCTCTTCGATATTCCTAAAAGGTTTGAGAGCAACAGAACAAGAAGAGTTTGCTTTAACACTGGTAAGAGGGAATTCTGGTTTGACTTCGAGTTTCACGTTGTAAGAAGGGATGAGATGATCCAGACAGTTGCCTTGGAATCTGGACACAAAGTTGAGACAAAGACCGTGATCAGGGGATTTCGCGATGGAAGGCTGATCACGAGTAAAGGTATCTATCAGCCAAAAGTTTTGCTTGCATGCGATGGTGCGAATTCGAGGATCGCAAAGGACTTGGGTTTCTGGAAATACGAGCTCTCTTCCGCGAAGCAATACGTTATGAAGGGTGTTGAATGCGAGGAAGACACTGTTTACATGTTCATTGGAAAAGAAATAGCTCCTGGAGCTTACGCTTGGATAATACCAAAGGGAAATGGCTATGCAAATGTCGGAGTTGGCTTCAGGAGAGAGTTTTCGAATGAGAGTGTTCATATAGCTCTCGAACGCTTCGTAAGGGATTATCCGTATTCTTCTTGCTTTCTGAAAAGAGCGGAAATCACCAGCAAGATAGGAGCGGTTGTACCAATTGATAGACCACTGAACAAGGCGGTAAAGGGCAACGTTTTATTTGCTGGCGATTCTGCAAGCATGATCATAAGCCACACTGGCGGAGGAATACCGATAGCTATGGTCGCTGGAGATTTAGCGGGCAAGGTTGTTAACAGCTACTTCGAAGGAGGAAGCCTTGAAGAATACGATCTACTCTGGAAAAAATATCTTTACGAGCCACTTAAGAAGGCATATTCGATCAGAAGACTCTGGGATTTCCTTGTTAGGAATGATCTTTTGAAGCTTATAAACCTTGCAAGTGCGAGAGACATCGAAGAGATCCTGCATTGCAAGATCCCATTAAAACTCAGACTTCTATATCCTTTGCTGAGCCTATTTTTATGAAGCTCGTATTCGTGATGGACATAATGAATGGCCTTGTCGTCCTTGCGGAGAGAGGAGAAAGGCAGAATTACAGACCTGTTGCTGAAAAGAGCCTGATCGTTAAGGAGAGCGATCCGTTCAAAGTTTTAGAATTTATAAAGCCTCGATTTCTTTATGTTGCAGATTTAGACAGAATAACTGGAAAAGGGGAGAATACGGAGATTTTAAAATCAATATCGCCGATGGTGGAAGAGATGATCGCAGATTGTGGATTCAGAAGTCCTGAAGAGCTTGAGCAAGTCAACTTCATCCCTGTTCTTGGAACAGAGACATTTGATATCACAAGGATATCTGAAATAGATAGGGATTGCTACGTGAGCTTTGACTTCCGTGAAAACCTTTTTCTCGACGCTTCAGAGAGATTTGGAGATTTTAGAAACGCAGTGGATTTTTTGAATTCCTTCTCTGTAAAGGGGATCATTGTTCTGAATATTGCTCGTGTTGGCTCAGGCAAGGCAGATTTTAGGCTACTGGAAGAATTTCTTAGCCTTTCAGAGCATCCAGTGTACTTGGGTGGCGGGGTAAGCGACTTGAGGGATTTGGAAATTCTTAAGGATTTGGGATGTGCTGGAGTTCTGCTCTCAACCGCGGTTCACAAAAAGAGGGTTGCGCTGGATTTAATTCAAAGTGGCTTTATATAAAATCCATGCATCTTATTTTGTTTGCTGTGATCTTATTCAGCTTTGAAGCACCCTTCATTTCAAGAAGGTCCGCGTTTATTTCGCAAATCTCACACATACTTCCTATTCTAACTTCCCTAGCGAAAACCCTATCACCTTTGCAGTGATTTAAAATTGTCACTTCATTTGCCTCAATCGAATTAAACGTGGAAAATGCCCCCAGAAAGATGCGATCGCATGTAATTTTCCCGATAATGCAACCCTTCCCCGTGACTACTTCCCTAGCCTTAATTTCTGCAACCCTACATCCAATTCCGAGAGCAACCGATCCTTCAAAGTTCAATGATTTCTTTAAGGTCGAAAAGCTCTCCAAAACAAGCAGATTTTTCTTTCTGTCAATCTTCATCCTTTCCCTGTCTCGTCTTCACCGCAACCCCTTTCTTTAATTCAAGCATTTCGAATGCAGAAAGCAAGGCTTTTCCGGTTGCAAGCAGTTCGTCTTTTTCATTCACAACCAATACCTCATCGTTTGCTCTTATTCTTTCATCAACGTTCACGACATGCTTTGCAAAAACGCTCTTACCACTCGCAATGAACTGCGAAACCTCGTTCATGACGACTACTCTGAGCCTTGGAAATGGAAAAGCCTTATGAAGCCTTTTAGCCCCCTCGATGCTCAGAGTTAATAAGCCTGAGTCCGCTTTTAGAGTGGCAATTCTCCTTCCACCATCCAGAATTTGCCTTATTTTTCCATTTTTTGAGAAGATAAATGTGCATGTTTCTGGGAAAAGTGCAACTCCCGCGTCTCTTCCGAACTGGTAGTCCGCAATTACTCGGACCATTCTAAGATTATCGACCATACCTTCTCTCCCTCCTCTGATAATCACGCAAAATCCTTAAAAAGTCCACGTATCGGATAGTATTCCAGTCGATGTCTGTAAAGTATAGCTCGCTGTAAATGCTCTGCCAAAGCAAGAAATCCGGGACTTCTGAGCCTGCTTTAACGATCATGTCTGGCTGGGATTTGAGTTTCAGCACGGATTCAAATACCCTTTCATCGATTTCATCCTCTTTCATCTCTCCATTCAAGATCTTTTTTGCGATCTCCCGGATCGCAGAAACGATCTCTTCCCTACCATTACTCCTGACGACGTTGATCGTCAAATCCCCTTCTCCAATGGTGTAAGAACCAGTGTTATCTATAAAATTCACTTTAGCGTTTTCGATCTTGATTGGAAAAGAACTCGTGCATACCGTGATCTCGCGGACGCCAAATTTTCTGCACCAGTCTAAAAATTTCTTGAAATTCTCATTTACCTCTGAACAGATCAACGCTATGTGTCTCGGCACTTTTTTGATTTTTCTTTCAAGCATTCGCTGATATATCGAGAGTAGCACATCAAAATTTAAATGTCTGAATACTTAACTCTTTTCAATGCTCCCTTCCGCGATTGCATCGCTCATAGCCCTTGTGGGCATATCACCCTTACCGATCTCGGATTCGAGGATCATATTTGCGGTCATTTTCGCCCTTACAGTCTGTTATGCGATCTGGAAGAATGGAGAATACTTTCAGTTTTTGTTCACCGCGACAATTCTCTCCGCTCTTGCCTGTTTCATGGCTAAGGAGATAGTTTATGCTTCTATTTTTGTTGCCTTTTTCCATGAAATTAGAAGAAATGCTGTGTGGGATATACCCATTTACACCCTTGCTGGTGTGCTCTTTTTCTCCTTCTACTCGCTAATGAACAACCTTCTGATCCCAGTGTCGAACATTTTATTTATAGCCTTAGCGGGTGGTCTGTCCGCTTCACTGATGGAGATTGTGAAAACCGAGACAGACAGAAGGGTGTTGATCCTAATCGCACTGGCAACAGTTTTTGCGATCTTTAAAGTCTACATTCCGTCCGCTTCGATTGAGTCTTTGGCAATAGCATTTGCGATCTCCTTCATTTTGAGCCTGCTTGCCCTTAAAGCAGGAATTGCAGATGAGAGTGGATTGATGAGCGCAACGCTCATCGGAACAACAACAATTCTATTCACGAATTTGAAATTCTTTGCAATTCTCCTCTCCTTTTATCTCCTTGGATCCGCAATAACGAAATACAAGTATTCGCTTAAGGCAAATTTGGGCATAGCGGAACCGGGTGGTGGTGCAAGGGGTTTCTCAAACGTATTTGGGAACAGCCTGGCACCTTTGTTTTTTGCCATGAATTATGGTGTGACCAAGGAAGAGATTTTTGCAATTGCATTCATAGCCTCTGTCGCGACAGCATTGGGTGATACGATGGCAAGCGAGATCGGGAAGACTGCGAAGAATGTTTATCTCATCACGAATTTCAAAAAGGTAAAGCCAGGGACAAATGGAGGTATTTCGGCGCTCGGAGAGATTGGAGCGGTTCTTGGTTGTATTCTGGTTTCACTGTTCGCTTTAGCTCTGGGTATTATGTCCCCAAGCTTTCTGCTCCCCGTTATTCTTTCTGCCTTAATTGCGATCCACATAGACAGCATTTTAGGGGCAACTCTGGAGAAAAGAGGATACCTCAACAACTCTGCGGTTAACTTCCTTGCGACCCTCTCGGGTGGTTTTATCTGCCTCTCCTTCTTATGGCCCTGAAGCCCAAAGCCAGTGCAGAAACCGCAGTAATGGCTTCGAAGCCAGGCGTTTTTAGAATTTCCTTTATTGCAGACTTTGGCGTTGCCGTTGGCAGTTCTGAAAATTCTGCGTGGCTTAGCTCCTTCTCTTCGCTCGCCTCCGCCACGATCGTGATGAATTTTGCAATTCTCTCTGCGAGTGAATAATACATTAGCTTTACGTATAAATTCTCAGCGGTTTCGGCGAACTCAAAGTATGCTGCAGGAAGGACGGGATAGCTCACAGCTTCTGCTGAAGCCAGTGAACTTTTTGCACTCTCCCTTCTTTCATCAATTTTTAGTGATAAATTCCCGTAATTCGCCTCTATCGAGAGACTCGCCTGAGTTATCGCATCTAATGCGACAAAAACAGCTCCAGCATACTGGCCATCGCTGTAAAGCATTTTTGCAATTTCAAGCGAGTCGTAGGCACTATCGAGTAAGTCGGAATAAGCATTAAGCGAGGAGGCGTAAACGATAACGGAATTTGCCTGATTTATGTAAAACTCCGCCCTCTTCTTGATCTCTGTGGAGTTGAGCTGGTAGTCTTCGGTGAACGTGTGCAGGATAGAAAGCCATACTTTGGCGCTTTCGAGTCTTTCCTTAGCGTAGGCTAAATTCTGCAAAGCTTCGCTATAGCTTTTTGAATTAACAGCGGATTCAAGCGATTTTTCAGCTTCAGCAACTCTTTCCTGAGCTGCAGCGATGATCTGGATCGAGTTCACTCCTACAGGCTGGTTTTTGAGGTAGTTGCTAAGCTGTATAATCTCCTCTCTTACTCTCTCAACTTCTTCGTCAAACTGCTGAGCGGAGATAAGTTTTTTCTTATACATCTCGTATCTCATAAGAATTTTAGCGTTGAATAACTTGCTTGTAGCACTGTAGTAGTTTCCGACATTGTAATCGTCTTCAGCTTTGTTTAAAATGTTCTCTACTTCCTGAGTTTTGTAGCTCTCCAGTTCTCCAATGCTTTCTCTCATCTTGTCCGCGAGTGTCTTCAAAATCCCCGAGTATTCCGATATTCTGAAACTCGCCTCTTTTTTCTTGATCTCATAACCCGTAAAATATTTTAGTGCGTCATTGATAGTTGCCACCTCAAAAACAGCTACTCCAAGCTGTCTTCCGTAATCAACGAGATCAACCTCTCTGTAATTCGTGCTGATTATGTTGATCATTCCAACATTCCTTACAACCTTCTCCGGCACCAACACTACGCTCTGTCCATGCGGAATCAAGAAAATTTTTCCGCCATTCTTTGCAACTGCTTCGAGCTTGTAGTTCAAACCACCAACGGGCCCTATAAAACCATCGGGATAGATCATTCCACTCATGTATACTTCCTCGTTTAAACTCAGGTTTTTCAGTGCTGAGATCGTTGCGATTGTCATCACCGCTCCCGCAGATGGCCCTCCGACTATTGGAGCGTCCGCCTCAATGGTATAGAAGAAATTGTATTTCGTGAAGTCTATTCCAAGAAGATCGCATGCTGTCAAAGCAGAGAGTTGGGCACTTCCCTGCATATCTATTTCTGTGAAAGGTGTTGTGGATACATAGACTCTGCCAGTACCGGGGCTGATTGAGACAGTGATGTTTATGACAACGCCTTCGGGGTTTTCTCCACTCGTAACCGCTACCGCTTTAATCGATCTCTCAACATCAAAAGCCATGGATGGGGATATTACAATGGAGAGAGCGACAATGAAGCCAATAAGCGCCAGACGCATACTGATATTCTACAGGAGAGATAATAAATTTTATGGAGTTCTTGTCCACAGCATTTTGAAAATGCATGAATTTTTTCAATCTTAGCTTAGCACGAAAAAGATTTAAATCCTCAGCATAATAAGTCTCGAGGGCTCGTAGCTCAGCCAGGTAGAGCGACGGGCTTTTAACCCGTCGGTCGCGGGTTCAAATCCCGTCGAGCCCGCATTGAAAATTTGGGGGGAGTATGAAGGTGAGCTTGCAGGATCACGTGCTTGTGCCGAAGCACGAAATTTTGAAGGAGAGCGAAGCTGAGGAACTGCTTAAACTACTTGGGGTTAGTAAAGAGCAGTTACCAAAGATCAAGTCTACAGACCCTATTGTCAAAGAGATAGGTGCTAAACCAGGGGATATTGTGAAAATAACCCGAAAAAGCCATACAGCAGGATTTAGCATATTTTACAGACTGGTTATTGAGTAAAGGTGGTGATATGCTAAACACTCGTGTTCTCGCGAGGGCGTATTTCACGCCGGAAAGACTTGTTAAGCATCAGATCGATTCTTTTAACCGCTTTATCGACGAAGGACTGCAGAGAGTGATAGATGAGCAAAAAATAATCGAGCTTGAAGCAAAAGACACTTACATAGAGCTTGGAAGGGTCAGAGTGGGAAATCCAATTGTGAAGGAAGCTGAAGGTTTACAGGCGCCTTTGCTTCCAAGCCATGCCCGGTTAAGAAATTTGAATTACGCTGCACCAATTTATCTTGAAGCAACCGTTTATGACGAAGGTACTCCTCTTGAGACCGAGATCGTTGAGATTGGGATGCTGCCAGTCATGATAAAATCCAAGATCTGCAATCTTAGCCCAGATAAGATTGACAAAGTCCTTGAGTTCGTGCTGAAGAAAAATGTGGAGTCTTTGAGCTATGAGGAGAAGCTCTTCTTGGCTGGTGAAGATCCGCTTGATCCTGGGGGGTATTTCATAATAAACGGCACTGAAAGGGCGATCGTTACACTTGAAGATCTGGCCCCAAACAAGGTTTTGCTTGAGAGAGAAGAAAAGTATGGCGAGATGGTTGAGGTTGCGAAGTGCTTCAGCCAGAGAGCAGGCTATAGAGCTTTGATTGTTGTAGAGAGAGGGAAGAACAACGTTCTCGAGGTAACTTTTCCACAACTTCCAAAGCCTGTAAAATTCGTGATCTTAATGCGTGCCCTTGGAGTTGAGAGTGATCAGGAGATCGTCGAAATGGTGAGCACGAATCCAGATGTCATGAAATACTTGCTCCAGAATCTTGAAGACAACGAAGCGTCTGAAGTGGAAACAGTGGAGGATGCGATCGAGTATCTGGGAAGAAGAGTCGCTCCGGGGCAGAGCAGAGAGTATAGAATGCAAAGAGCGGAACAGGTGCTCGATCAATACTTTTTGCCTCATTTGGGTATCGACAAGGTAGCAAGAAGAGCCAAAGCATTCTTCCTTGCAAGGATGGCCGAGCAGATATTCGAACTCCATCTCGGATTAAGGAGGGAAGATGACAAGGACCACTACGGGAACAAAAGGCTCAGGCTTGCTGGAGACCTGATGGAGGAAATCTTCAGGGTAGCTTTTCTGAGGCTGATAAAGGACGTTAAATATCAACTTGACAGAGCTAAACAGCGTGGAAGGAGCATGAAGATGTCCACAGCAGTTAGAAGTGATGTTCTCACAGACAGGCTAATGCATCCGATGGCAACTGGCAACTGGGTTGGTGGGAGAACTGGAATCTCCCAGCTGATCGATCGGCATAACTTCATTTCGCTGATCTCACATCTTCGCAGAGTAGTTTCGCCCCTCTCACGATCACAGCCTCACTTCGAAGCACGCGACCTTCATGCAACACATTGGGGGAGGATCTGTCCTTCAGAGACGCCAGAAGGTCCAAACTGCGGTCTTGTGAAGAATTTCGCACAATATGCTGAAGTAAGTGTTGGAGTCGATGAGAGTGAAATCCTGAACCTTCTTCCAAAGTTGGGAGTTGAAATGTTGAGGGGTTGAAGATGAGAAAGTGCAGAGTTTATGTTAATGGAGCTCTTGTGGGATTTTGTGAAGATGGTCAAAAGCTTGCTGAAGAGATAAGAGAGCTAAGAAGAAAGGGCAAAGTATCGAATCAGGTTAACGTTGCATATTTTCCCGATTCAAATGAGGTTAGAATAAACACAGATGCGGGCAGGGCGAGAAGACCGCTCATAGTTGTGAAGAATGGAAAGCCATTGATAACGGAAAAGCACATAAAAAAGCTTGAAAACGGTGAAATAAGCTTTGAAGATCTTGTAAAGCAGGGGCTCATAGAATACCTCGATGCAGAAGAAGAAGAAAATGCTCTCGTTGCTGTGTATGAGAAAGATCTGACACCAGAACACACTCATCTGGAACTTGATCCCTCACTGATCGTCGGGATCTGCGTTGGTAGTATTCCCTATCCAGAACACAACGCCTCACCAAGGAATACGATGGGCGCTGCGATGATCAAGCAGGGTCTTGGGATTCCTTATTCGAACTTAGATTGGCGCACAGATACCCGCGGGCATCTTTTGCATTATCCTCAAATACCAATTGTGACAACCGACACGCAAGCCAAGATGAACTACGATGATCGACCTTCAGGTCAGAATTTTGTGGTGGCGGTTCTAAGCTACGAAGGTTATAACATTGAAGATGCAATAATTTTGAACAAAGGAAGCGTTGATAGAGGAATTGGAAGGAGTTTCTTCTTCAGAACATACGAGACTGAAGAGATGAGGTATCCCGGTGGTCAGGAAGATAAGTTTGAGATTCCCGGAGCAGATGTTTCAGGATTCAGAGGCTCTGAGGATTACGCTCATCTTGATGAAGATGGTCTCGTTCATCCTGAGACTGAAGTGAATCCAGATGACGTCTTGATTGGAAAAACCTCACCTCCAAGATTTTTGGAGGAGCCAGAAGTTGGTATCTCACCGCAAAAAAGAAGAGAGACCTCGATAACAATGAGGAGCAACGAAAAGGGGGTTGTTGATGCAGTTTTCTTGGTTCAGTCCGAAAGTGGATCGAAGCTTGCCAAGGTAAGAGTTCGAGATCTCAGAATCCCTGAGCTCGGAGACAAATTTGCTTCAAGGCACGGACAGAAAGGAGTTGTTGGACTCATTGTCCCCGAAGAAGACATGCCATTCACGGAGTCCGGTATCGTTCCGGATATGATTCTGAACCCGCATGCAATTCCTTCAAGAATGACTGTCGGCCATGTGATGGAAATGATCGGAGGAAAAGTTGGATCTTTAGAGGCAAGGAGAGTGGATGGAACGATCTTTTATGGAGAGAAGGAGAAAGATTTGAGAGAAACTTTGAAAAAGTATGGTTTCAGCCACACAGGTAAAGAGGTAATGTATGATGGAATAAGCGGAAAGAGATTCCTTGCAGACATATTTGTAGGTGTGATCTACTATCAGAAGCTTTACCACATGGTCGCGGGAAAGATTCACGCAAGGAGCAGGGGACCTGTGCAGATCCTTACAAGACAGCCAACGGAGGGAAGGGCGAGGAAAGGAGGATTGAGATTTGGAGAGATGGAGAGAGATGTTTTGATAGGACACGGTGCTGCTCTCCTCCTCAAAGACAGACTTCTTGACGAGTCCGATAAGGTTGAGGTCTGGGTTTGCGGAAACTGCGGACATGTAGCGATGTTTGACTACAGAAAGAACACTGCCTATTGCAATGTTTGCGATGATGATACGAATATATTCAAAGTGGAAATGAGCTACGCTTTCAAACTGCTTCTTGATGAATTAAAGTCAATGATGATCGCTCCACGCTTGAAGCTTGGAGACAAAGCATGAGGTGAGCTGCATGTATCCTAAGAGAATTTCTGCTATAAAGTTCGATGTTCTCTCTCCTCAGGAGATAAGAAGAATGAGTGTTGCAAAGATCATTACGCCAGAAACTTATGATGATGATGGATTTCCCGTTGAAGGAGGTTTGATGGACACACGCCTTGGTGTGATTGACCCAGGCTTAAAGTGCAAGACCTGCGGAGGCAAAGCTGGAGAATGCTCCGGGCATTTCGGGCATATAGAGCTTGCAGCCCCGGTAATACATGTGGGTTATGCGAAGATAATTGCACGACTTTTGAGTGGCACATGCAGAGAGTGCGGAAGGATCTTGCTTAAAGATGAAAGGAGAGACAAGTTCATAAGAGAGATCGAAAGACTGAAGTCTTTGGGGCAGAATTACGAAGAGGTGCTTAAAGAAGTCTTCAGGCTGACGAAAGCTGCAAAGAAGTGTCCTCATTGTGGAGCGGAACAGCTGGAGATCAAATTTGAAAAACCCACATCATTCTATGAGGTTCTCGATCCCGAGAAAAAAGAGGAGGAGAAGTTGACACCAAAGGATGTGAGGGAAAGGCTTGAAAAGATCCCAAATGAAGACCTTTTAGCCTTTGGTCTCGATCCAAAGGCAGTCAGGCCTGAGTGGTTCGTTCTTACTGTTCTTCCAGTTCCTCCTGTAACTGTAAGACCCTCGATCATCCTTGAAACTGGTCAGAGAAGCGAAGATGACCTGACTCACAAGCTCGTAGACATAATAAGGATAAACCAGCGCTTTATTGAAAACAGAGAGGCGGGAGCACCTCAGCAGATTCTTGAAGATCTCTGGGAGCTTCTGCAGTATCATGTGACAACCTATCTCGACAACGAGGTAAGCGGAATCCCGCCTGCGAGACACAGAAGTGGAAGACCACTGAAGACGCTTGCTCAGCGATTGAAGGGTAAAGATGGAAGATTTAGAGGATCACTTTCGGGTAAAAGAGTTAATTTCTCTGCAAGAACAGTTATAAGTCCAGATCCTTGCATAAGCATAAGCGAGGTTGGAGTGCCTGAAGAAATTGCAAAAGAATTGACAGTTCCGATCTTTGTTACTCAGAACAACCTTGAATTTGCCAAGCAGATAATTTTAAGGAGTGAGCATCCAAAAGCAAGCTACGTGATCAGACCTGATGGGAAGAAGATCAGGGTGATCGATACAAACAAAGAAGAACTTGCTGAGAAGCTTGAGCCTGGCTGGATCGTGGAGAGAGAACTTGCGGATGGAGACATAGTCCTCTTCAACAGACAGCCCTCTCTACACAGAATGAGCATTATGGCACACTACGTCAAGGTTTTGCCTTACAAGACCTTCCGTCTGAATCCAGCGGTGTGCCCACCATACAATGCGGACTTCGATGGAGATGAAATGAACTTGCATGTCCCCCAAAGTCTTGAGGCGCAGGCTGAAGCAAAAATGCTGATGGCGGTTCAGGAGCACATTCTTTCTCCGAGGTTTGGTGGCCCGATCATAGGCGGAATCCATGACCATGTCACAGGCCTTTATTTGCTCACAAGAGGAGAAAAGAAGTTTACAAAAGAAGAGGCACTGGATTTTCTGAGAGCTTTGGATGTCTCTGAGATACCCGCAAAGGCTGAATACACTGGTAAGGAGATCTCCAGCTTTATACTGCCAAAGATCTCGATAAAGTTTAAAGCAGAAGTTTGTCAGGGATGTGAAGTTTGCAAAGAGGAGAATTGTGAGAATGATGCCTACGTTGTCATAGAGAACGGCGTTCTTTTAAAAGGAACGATAGATGAAAAAGCGGTTGGAGCTTTCAAGGGAATAATTATAGACGAGATCATGCGAAAATTTGGGCCTCAGACTGCGAGGAAGTTCATAGATAATATGACTAAGCTCGCAATAGGCGTAATAAGCAGACTCGGCTTCACAGTAGGTATTGACGACGAGGATATGCCTGAAGAGGCTGCACAGCAGATCGAGGAAACACTTGCAGAAGCGGAGAAAAGAGTTGAGGAGCTGATAAAAGCTTATCGTGAAGGGAATTTAGAGCCAATGCCAGGCAGAAGTATTGAGGAGACTCTTGAGTTGAGGATCATGCAGGAGTTAGGAAGAGCAAGAGATCGTGCGGGAAAAATCGCTGGAAGGTATCTTGGTATGGATAACTCCGCTGTAATAATGGCTGTCAGCGGTGCAAGAGGTAGCATGCTAAATTTAACTCAGATGGCAGCATGCATTGGACAGCAATCAGTGAGAGGAGAGAGGCTTACAAGAGGCTACGCATACACGCACAGAACTACGAGTCATTTCAAGCCCAATGACCTCGGACCAAAGGCGAAAGGTTTTGTCAGGAGTAGCTATAAGTCAGGACTTTCACCGATCGAATTCTTCTTCCATGCAGCAGGCGGGAGAGAAGGCCTTGTTGATACCGCTGTCAGAACCTCGCAGTCTGGTTATCTCCAGAGAAGAATGATAAACGCTTTGCAGGATTTGAAAGTGGAGTATGATGGCACTGTCAGGGAGCAGACCTCCGGCATAATAGTACAGTTCAAATATGGCGAGGATGGAGTAGATCCGATGAAGAGTTTTAGGGGAAAGGCGGTAGATGTGAAGAGAATAATCAAGGAAGTCATGGGAGAGGTGAAAGAATGAGTTACGATCAAATTCTCGAGCAGTATCCTCTTCCTCAATCTGTTAAAGAGGAAATAAAGAGCGAGCTTGAGAGACTGAAGGTTAAGAAGAATGTGGCGAAGAAAATTGTAGAGAGATGCTATCAGGCCTATCTCGCAAACCTAATCGAGCCAGGAGAAGCGGTAGGAATTGTTGCAGCGCAATCGATCGGGGAGCCGGGAACTCAGATGACAATGAGAACGTTTCACTATGCTGGAGTTGCGGAACTCAACGTTACTCTTGGCCTGCCAAGGCTCATTGAAATTCTTGACGTCCGAAAGAATCCTTCAACGCCAATGATGACGATCCATTTGGAAAAAGAAATTGCAAGGGATCGAGAGAAGGCGAGAGAAGTTGCGAACAAAATAGAGGCGACTTATCTAAAAGATCTCGCGGATATAGAAGTGGACTTGAGAGGGATGAAGATAGTAATAAAGCCTGACATGGAAGCGTTGAGAAGAAAAGGTTTAACGCTCGAAGAGCTCAGAGAAAAGATCGAGAAAAACATAAAAGAAGATTTTGAGCAGGAAGGGGAATTTTTTATTGTAAAGGTGAAGGAGCCATCATACAAGCACCTCATGGATGTTTTCGAAAAACTCAGAGACATAGTGGTGATGGGTATAAAGGAAATAAAGAGAGTCATTATAAGGAAGGAAGGTGACGAATATGTGCTTTACACGGAAGGTTCGAGCCTTAAGAAAGTGATGAAAGTCAAAGGTGTCGACTTTTCAAGGACTCTTACAAACGATATATACGAGATCTACGAAGTTCTTGGCATAGAAGCTGCAAGGAGTGCTATAATAAATGAGGCTCTCAGCACGCTCGGTGAGCAGGGCTTAGAAGTTGATGTTCGACATATAATGCTCCTTGCAGATGTTATGACTGCGGACGGGGAATTGAGGCAGATTGGAAGGCATGGGGTTGCGGGAGAGAAGCAGAGCATTCTCGCGAGGGCGGCGTTTGAGATGACGGTCAACAATTTGCTTGACGCCGCTATGAGAGGAGAAATAGACTATTTGAGGGGAATAACCGAGAATATTATAATTGGACAACCCATAAAGCTTGGAACTGGTGATGTTGAGCTTATAGCAAAATTAGGGGTGATAAAGAAATGAGCGATGTTGAATCAGTTTTAAGGAAGGCTTTAAAGAGTGGGAAATACTATATGGGTAGCAGAAGAACAATTAAAGCGCTGAAAAAAGGTGAGGCGAAGGCGGTTGTTGTTTGTAAGAACTGTCCCGAAGAGATATTACAGAAGATCAAGGAGTTCAATGTTCCCGTGCTCGTTTTCAACGGTACAAACATGCAATTCGGTGAATTCTGCAGAAAACCATTCAGCATAACTTCGATGGCAATCACAGAAGAAATAGAGTGATCAATATGGAAATGAAGCTATCCTCGGAAGGGATTAGGTATTTAACTCTTTTTGAGAATTTAACTGGAGCAAGCGTTAAAGACTGCGTAGTTTACGATGATAAGGTCATTTTCATCGTAAAAAAGGGAGACATGGGACTGGCAATTGGCAAAGGTGGAATCAACGTCGACAGAGCTCGTGAGCTTATTGGGAAAAAGATTGAGATCATTGAGCACTCGGATGATCCAGCGGAATTCATATCCAATATATTCAAGCCGATAAAGGTAAGTGTTAAAATCCTAGAGAAAGGAAACACCAAAACCGCCCAGATCTCGGTGCCACCGGATCTGAAAGGAATTGTCATTGGTAAAGGTGGCAAAAACATTAATAAAGCGAAAGAATTAGCTAAAAGGCATCACAACATTGAGGATATAGTGGTAAGGTGATGATATGGGCTATGGATTGTTCGCAGCGAGAAAGATAATCCAGGTGAAGAAGAAGTTCAGGTGGAGCCAGAAGAAGTATGTGAAAAGAGCTTTAGGCTTAGCGAAGAAAGCTGATCCCTTAGAAGGAGCCCCAATGGCTCGTGGAATCGTCCTTGAGAAGATCGGTATTGAAGCAAGGCAGCCGAATTCGGGAATAAGAAAGGCTGTTAGGGTTCAGCTGATAAAGAACGGCAGACAGATTACAGCGTTCGCTCCAGGAGATGGGGCGATAAACTACATCGACGAGCACGATGAAGTAATTGTTGAGAAAATTGGAGGAAGAATGGGCAGAAGCATGGGCGACATTCCCGGTGTGAGATACAAGGTAGTTAAGGTGAATGAAACAAGCCTTAAAGAGCTTGTAAGGGGAAGAAAGGAGAAGAAGATGAGGTGAAGTATGCCCCACGGATTCAGCGAAGAAGATTTACTCGTATTTGGCAAATACAGCGTTAAGGACATCGATGTCAAGGATCCCGCACTAAAAAGCCACATATGCTTAAAACCCACCTTTACGCTACACACTCATGGCAGACATTTTGATCCGTTTGCAAAAGAGAAGGTTTTCATCGTTGAAAGGCTCATAAACAAGGTAATGCGAAAGGAAAGGAACACGGGAAAGAAGATGAGTGCGTACAACATAGTCAGAGAAGCCTTTGAGATCATAGAGAGAAAAACGAAAAAGAACCCCATACAGTTGCTCGTCGACGCAATAGTGAACGCCGGACCAAGAGAAGAAGTGGTGAGAATCAAATACGGTGGAATTGCGGTTCCAAAGGCTGTAGATACTTCAAGCCTCCGAAGAGTTGATGTTGCCCTTAGGAATATAGTCGAGGGGGCAAGAAGATCCGCTTTTAAGTCAAAAAAGAGCATAGCTTACTGTTTGGCAGATGAGATTATAGCTGCAGCGAATAACGACACAAAGAGTTTCGCAGTCTCGAAGAAGGAAGAGGTTGAAAGAGTCGCGAAGTCCGCAAGGTGATGAGATGGCCACAAGAGCGAAGAAATTCGTTGAGAAGATAGAGGAACTGATGTGGAAACCCGAGAGAATAAGAAATATGGGTATCGCCGCTCACATAGACCATGGCAAGACTACGTTGAGCGACAGCCTGCTTGCCGGAGCGGGAATCATAAGCGATGGGCTTGCGGGACAGCAGTTGTATCTCGATTTTGATGAGCAGGAAAAGGAGAGGGGAATCACGATAAACGCTGCAAACGTTTCAATGGTTCACGAATACAACGGTGAAGATTACCTTATCAACCTAATCGACACTCCTGGACACGTTGACTTTGGCGGAGAAGTTACGAGAGCAATGAGAGCGGTGGATGGTGTCATCATTGTCGTGGATGCAGTTGAAGGAGTGATGCCCCAGACAGAGACTGTAGTAAGGCAGGCTTTGAAGGAAGGAGTAAAGCCTGTGCTCTTTGTGAATAAAATCGACAGGCTGATCAAGGAGCTTCAGCTTACGCCACAGCAAATGCAGGAGAGACTCATAAAGGTTATCAACGACGTTAACAAGCTAATAAAATCAATGAAACCTGATAAATTCAACGAATGGAAGATCGAGGTTGCAAAGGGCAATGTGGCTTTCGGCTCCGCATTGCAGAAATGGGGAGTCAGCGTAAAATCACAGAAAGATACCGGAATAGGATTCAAGGAAGTTTACGAGTATCTAAAGAAGGGAGAGGCGAAAGAACTTCATAAGAGATCTCCGCTTCACACTGTGATTCTCGATATGGTCGTTAGACATTTACCGAGTCCCATAGAAGCACAGAAGGAGAGAATCAAGATAATTTGGAAAGGAGACCTGAACAGCGAAGTCGGAAAGGCAATGGTGAACTGCGATCCCAAGGGGCCAGTAGTACTGATGATCACGAAAATCGTCGTAGATCCGCAGGCGGGAGAAGTTGCGGTTGGCAGACTTTTCAGTGGGACTGTAAGACCTGGAACAGAGCTGTATATCGTTGACAGAAGGGCAAAGAACAGAGTTCAGACAGCTGGCTTGTATATGGGTCCAAGACGTGTTGAAGTCGAGGAAATTCCAGCAGGCAATATAGTTGCATTGGTTGGATTGAAGGATGCGGTTTCTGGTTCCACATGCAGTGAGCTTGAAAAGATCGAGCCTTTTGAGTCTATAACGCACCACAGCGAACCGGTCGTCACTATGGCGATTGAAGCGAAGAATCCCAGAGATCTTCCAAAGTTGGTCGAGGTTTTAAGAAAGCTCGCAAAAGAAGACCCAACTCTCCAAGTAACTCTGAATGAAGAAACGGGCGAGCACTTGATAAGTGGCATGGGAGAGCTCCATCTGGAAGTCAAGGTTGAAAAGATCAGAAGGGAATACAACTTGGAAGTTATAACCTCCCCGCCAATCGTAGTCTTTAGAGAAACTGTCACAAGCGCTTCTCCACCTGTTGAAGGAAAGTCACCGAATAAGCACAATCGCTTTTACATAGTTGTTGAGCCTCTGCCAGAAGAAGTTTCAAGAAAATTCAAGGAAGGAGAAGTGGACTTTAAGATGGATAAAAAGGAGCGCAGAAAGAAGCTTGAAGAAGCGGGCCTTTCAGGAGAGGAAGCTGCTGGAGCAGTGGAGTTCTTCGAAGGAAATCTGTTCTGCGATGTCACGAAGGGTATCCAGTATCTAAACGAAACAATCGAACTGATCCTTGAAGGCTTCAGAGAAGCAATGAGAGCAGGACCTCTGGCAAGAGAACCGTGCATGGGGATAAAGGTAAAGCTTGTTGACTGCAAGCTTCACGAAGATGCAGTTCACAGAGGGCCTGCACAGGTTATTCCGGCAGTCAGATCCGCTATATTTGCTGCGATCTTGCAGGCGGAACCAACTTTGCTTGAGCCATACCAGAAAGTCTACATAATGGTTCCACAAACGATGACGGGGGCTGTTACAAGGGAGATCCAAGGAAGACGTGGTCAGATCATTGATATAAAGATCGAGGGAGACAATGCAACGCTTGTAGCCATGGCACCGGTTAAGGAGATGTTCGGATTCGCTGGAGCGATAAGATCCGCAACATCTGGGAAAGCCATATGGAGCACAGAGCATGCAGGGTTCGAAAAAGTGCCACCCAGCTTGCTTGAGGAGTTCGTAATGGAAGTAAGAAAAAGAAAAGGGCTGAAGCTGGAAATCCCGAAGCCGGAGGACTTTCTGATTTGAGAGAGTTGAGCGAAAGAGAGCTTAAAGTCTTGAGAAAAGCTATTAATTTTTATAATTCCTTCGATTTTCTTAGCAATTTCAAGATTCTGGCAAGGGAAAAGGAACTCTTCGCAGTCTCAAAGGACCTTCATGAATTCCTGAGCCAAAGAGAGCTTGAATGCATTGCTGGTGTTAAGATCGGTGAGATCGGAAAAAGGCTGAGACTAACGCTTGAAGGATCTTTCTGGCTCATGAAGAATGAAAAGAAAAAGGTATGGGTTAACGAACACGGAGAAATGCTTTTTCTATACGGCAGGGATATATTCGCGGGTTCTATAACCAAAGTTGGAGAATTCGATGAAAACGAAGTCGTTTTTGTCTGCAATGAATTTGGAGACATTCTTGGAATAGGGAGAAGCAGATTTAAATCCTCAATTGTCAAGGAATTGTCCAAAGACAGAGTATTCATCGAAAATCTCGTTGATAGAGGTGCCTATATAAGGCACAATAAGCTATACGAATCTTTTTAATACCTTCAGATTTACGCGAAAAAGTCTTTTAGTCTTTAGGAGCAACGAGAGCTATGCTGATCACACTGCTAACAGATTTTGGGGACTTCTATCCGGGTGTAATGAAGGGTGTTATCCTTAGCTTAGCTCCAGAGGCAAAAATAATCGATATAACACACTCAGTCGATCCGCAGAATGTTTTTCAGGGAGCATTTTTGCTCTATCACTCCTATCGCTTTTTTAGAAACGCAATTCACGTCGCAGTTGTCGATCCGGGGGTTGGCGGAGACAGGAAAGCCTTAGTGATAAAAACTAAACACCACTTCTTTGTCGCACCAGACAACGGCATCGCATATCCATCAGCTTCGGAGGATGGAATAATTGAGATCTACGAGATCGATAGCAAAATCTCGGAGCTCGTTGGTGAGCTCTCCGCAACCTTTCACGGCAGAGACATCTTTGCTCCCGCTGTGGCACTTTTATTGAAAGGCGATTTCAGCTATTTCAGAAGAGTTGAGTGTATGAAGTCTTTAGACCTTTTCGATTACTCTTTTGACGGAGAAAATCTGAGGGCAAGAATTGTTTACGTCGACAAATTCGGGAATCTGATAACTAACGTCCCCGCAAATGTTCTGAAGTCTGCAAAAGGTTTTAAACTTCTTGACATAGAATTTCCAATGGTGAGAACATACTCAGACGTGCCTATTGGAAAGCCATTAGCCCTGATTGGTAGCTTTGGAACGCTTGAGCTCAGCATAAGAGAAGGAAGTGCACAGAAATTGCTCGGAATTTCTCCCGGAGTCGTGGAGTTGGAGGTGTTGAGATGAATGAAAAGATCTTGGCTAAGATGATCGAATCTGTAAACAAGCACATGCCAGCTGTCAATAAAAGTCTTGAAGAGATGCTGAGAGAAAAAGATCCCACTATTTTGGCAAAGGATGGAAATGAGTATTACATAGAGAAGAAAGAACTCGAATTCATCGCACAGCATGTAGACGGACTCGAAAGGAGCAGATTTAAGATCCCTGTAATCTTGGAAATGTGCGAAATTGGCGGAGAGAGGGTTGTGTTTGTAAGGGACAGATTGCACATAGATTTTATAAAGAAGGCATTTGGTTTTGATCGTATCGTTAATGGGAACTTAATGCTCTACCTTTACGAGCTTCCTCCGATCAGGAGAAAGCTGAGAACTGCAACCCAAATAATGTTTAGGGTGGAATTATGAGCCTTTTCGGAACAAATGGTGTTAGAGGTATTGCAAATGAGGAGCTAACTGCGGAAATGGCTCTTGATTTGGGAAGAGTTATTGCGACGCTGAAGTCTGGAAGAATTGCTGTTGCATGTGATACGAGAATTTCAAGCTTCATGCTTAAGTCTGCGGTTCTCGCGGGCATAATGTCCGCGGGATGCGATGCGATCGATCTTGGCATAGCTCCAACTCCCGCTCTGCAGTTCTATGCCAAAAATAAGAGGGTTGCGGGAGTGGTTGTTACCGCAAGTCATAATCCGAGGGAGTATAATGGAATAAAATTCGTGCAGGAAAATGGAGCGGAGTTTTTCAGAGAGATGGATATGGAAAGCGAGAGAATTTACAACAGCAAAACCTTTAGAGTTGCGAAGTGGAATGAAGTTGGCTCCATGGTTCGAGATGACTGCATTGAGCCATATGTGAGTGCAATTGCTGAAAGTGTAAGCCTTGAAAGGAAATTCCGTGTTGTAGTGGACTGTGGAAATGGCGCAGGCTCTTTTACAACTCCAGAGATCCTTAAAAGGCTCGATTGCGAGGTATATGGAATAAATTGCAACCCTGATGGCAGATTTCCAGCAAGAAATCCGGAGCCAGTGGAGAGTGAACTTGAACTGCTGAAGAAAGCGGTTGTTGACTTCAGGGCGGATTTGGGCGTCGCTCACGATGGTGATGCGGATCGAGCGGTTTTTGTCAACGAAAAGGGCGAGTTCATTTCTGAAGATGCGATGCTCGCACTGATGGCAAAGCATTACGTCGAAAAGAACGGTGGAGGCATTGTGGTAACACCTGTTTCCTCATCGCGCTGTGTTGAGGACGCTGTAAGGGAAGCGGGTGGAGAGGTCGTTTACACCGCAGTTGGCTCCCCGGTTGTTGCGAAAGTGATGCTCGAGAAAAAAGCGGTTTTTGGTGGTGAGGGAAACGGTGGACTGATCTTTCCGGAGCATCTGCTTGCAAGAGATGGAGGCATGAGCGTTGCAAAGGTCCTTGGACTCATGGATGAGTCTGGTAAAAGGATAAGCGAGCTAATAAGCGAGATTCCAAGATATTACATGCTCAAGGGCAAGGTTGCGTGCAGAGACAAGGAAAAGGTTATTAAGGGACTCAGAGAGCTTTTCCCGGAAGCGAATCATGCTGATGGTGCGAGAATAGAATTCGAAGATGGCTGGCTACTCATCCGTCCCTCGGGAACAGAGCCAATAGCAAGGATCTACGCTGAAGGAAAAACAAAAAAGAGGGCGGAAGAGCTTTACAAGGAGGGTTTGAGCATAATCAAAAAGCTTTTGGATTAAGTGCGATTTAACGATAGCGTTATGCATTCCTCAAAATTAGATCGAAGGACAATAGTTTCTGGAGGAGAGTTAAAAACTCCACAGGAGGAGATCTCTCCATGATCATCACAGACAACCACATGCATCTCTACAGACATCTCAAGTTAGAGGCCCTTGAGGAATTTAAGAAGGCTGGAGGAACGCATGTTCTGCTTGTTTCGCTTCTGGCCCATCACTACGATGTTAGCCCAAAATCTGGAAGGGACTACGTCAAGGTCTTTGAGGAGCATCTAAGCCTTGTAAGAAAGGCAAACAAAATCGTAAAGGCCTATGCAGTCCTCGGAGTTCATCCTGCAGAGATCACGATCATCGGCTCAAGACTTGGCTTTGAAAAAGCTACGGAGATCATGAAGGAAGCCCTTGAAATAGCGGGAGAATACGTTGCTAAGGGAGAAGCGGTTGCCATAAAGAGCGGAAGACCGCATTATCGCGTTGACAGCCATGTCTGGAAGCTGAGCAACGAGGTGATGAGGCATGCGTTTGAAGTCGCAAAAGAAGTCGGATGCGCAGTTCAGCTTCACACAGAGAGTTACAGCTTCGAAATGGCGATGGAAATTGCCAAGATCGCTGATGAAGTTGGACTGAAGAGGGAGAAAGTTGTGAAGCACTTTTCGCCACCGAAGGTAAAAGAATTCGAGGAAATAGGCATATTCCCATCAGTTCTTGCGGGAAATGATAACGTTCTGACAGCAGCAAAGCAGGGTTCACGCTTTGTCCTTGAAACTGATTATATAGACGATCCAAAGCGTCCCGGAGCAGTGCTTGGCCCAAAGACTGTGCCGAGGAAGGTTAAAGAGCTTCTGAAACACGGATTCGATGAAGACTTCATCTATAAGATCTGCAAGGAGAACATAGAGAAGATCTACGGGATCGAGTTATGAGGGGAAAGCTTCTTGAGAAATTCGCGGAGCTAAATGCGAACTCAGAAATCGCGAATCAGGGATTCGGTTTCAAGAAAGGTGATAAGATCTACCTTCATCCCGTTGAAGCTTTTTACCTCCAGACGAATGGAAAGGCATTTTTTGCTGAAATTGAAGAACTTAAAAGATGGGTTGAGGAAAACGTGAGAAATTTCCCCGAATTTTACTTTGTCTACGAAGATCTCAGACGGCGGGGGTACAGAGCAAGGCCTCAGGATGAGCTTATAGTTGCAAAAAGAGTCTTTTATCCAATTTCAGAAAAGAATCCCATAAAAATGGACGATCTCATCGAAAAGATCTGTAGATTTGGCGAGGTCATTCTTGCAATAGTCGATGAGGAGAGCGAGATCACGTATTATATTGCTTCAAAGCCAGAACTGGAAGGGGAACAGGTAGAGGTTTTACCGAAAATCCGTGGAAGCCTGCTAAAGGATCGGGTGATAACAGAAAACGTTGATATTTTCAGGAGATTTTTCTACGGAAGCGAATCGGGTGGCATCGTCGTTTTATCCCTAATCGAAGCCCTTTACCTGCTCGAAAACGGCGTTCTCGAGCTTGACTCTGTGGAAAAGCTTTTTGACGCCATAAAAAATTCTAAAGGTTTTGATGAAAGGTACAGGGTTTATAAAGATTTGAAGAAGAGAAAATTCGTTGTAAAGACGGGATTCAAGTTTGGAAGCGACTTCAGAGTTTACAGGAAGGTAGAATCCGCAAAAGACCTTCCACATTCCGAGTATCTCGTTTCAATTGGAGATTCAGAGATTGCTCCCAGAGACTTAGCCAGAGCAGTTAGATTGTCAAACAGCGTAAGGAAAAAGCTTATAATAGCGTATAAGGATGATTACATCCTTTTTGATCGGGTAAAGGTATGAGGGTTGCGGTCGGCTCAAAAAATCCCACGAAGATCGAAGGGACAAAGCTTGCTTTTCAGCACTTCTTTAAGGATGTGGAAGTAGTCGGCATCGACGTGGAAACGAGATTCAAACAGCCCTTCAATGAAGAAACAATTACAGGAGCAATTGAAAGAGCCTTAAAGAGTTATTCAGAAGATTTTGATTTCTCCGTGGGCATTGAGGCGGGATTGATAGCGGTAAATAAAACGCTTACAGGCTACATGGACTTTCAAGTTGCGGTTGTTTACAACGGAAAAAGGTTCACGATCGGCTTTGGGCCTGGGTTCGAGTATCCAAGAGAAGTTGTGAAAAAAGCATTGAAAGGCATAGAAGTTGGAAAAACGATGGAAAAGATCTCTGGAATTGAGAACCTCGGTAAAAAATTTGGGGCTGTGCATTATCTGAGCAAAGGAGCAATTTCGAGGGTAGAACTTTCAAGGATCGCGGTTACAATGGCCTTCATTCCATGGCTGAATACGAACCTCTATGACCTCTGATCTGTGTTTTGGCAAGGCTCATTTTTTATAGTGCTAAAAAACTTAAAATACTTTCAGCTTTCGATCCCTTGTGGTCGGGATGCTGTGCAGGTTATTTCTTCACGAGAAAACCGTCGAAGTTCTGCTGAATATCCTCGAAGCGGAAGAGAGGGGAGAGAAAGTCTATCCATTACAAATATCGAACTCTTTAAACTCTCCATACAGCCACATTTCGAGAGTGATCAGCGAGTTCGAGAAATACTGCATAATAGAGAGCAAGCTGGAAGGTAGGACGAGAGTTTTGAGACTTACGGAATGCGGAAAGAAAATAGCTTTTTTACTTCGTGAGCTAAAAAAAGAGCTCGAGAAGGACATAGTTTCTATCATGAAGGTTAAAAAGCTTGAAGAGATATACGAGAATTCCAAGAAGGATTTTTACTCCCTTGCCCCTATAATTGCGGAACTTGAAATTTTGATGAAGTCTACGAGTGATGAAACCGCTATAGAAGAAGTTAAAAGGCTGAAAAAACGTTTGGAGAGCGAATGCGTATGCTGAGAGATTTGGATGGAATGAGAGATGAAATGGTCAAACTTCTCTGCAGGCTGATAGAAACAAAGGCGATCTCTCCAGATTTCGGCGGAGAAGGAGAAGTGGACAAGGCAGAATTACTCATGGACTACCTGAATGACTTTGATTATGTGGAAAGATTCGATGCAAAGGATGAGAGGGCAAAGGAAGGAATAAGACCAAACATAATTGCGAAGGTCAAGGGCGTTGTGCGCAGAACGATATGGATCATCACTCATTTGGACGTCGTTCCCGAGGGTGACGTGAGATTATGGAAAACTCCACCATTCAAAGCGGTTGTCGAGAACGGAAGGGTTTACGGGAGGGGTAGCGAGGACAACGGGCAAAGCATAGTCTCCTCTTTATTTGCTGGAATAGCGGTTCTGAACGCTGATGTGAAGCCGAAGTTCGATCTTGGGCTTGCATTCGTTTCAGATGAGGAGAGTGGTAGCGAGTATGGTATAAAGCATCTTCTTAGACAAGGGGTTTTTTCGAAGGAAGATTTCTTCATCGTCCCCGATGTCGGATCTCAGAGAGGAGAACTTATAGAGATAGCGGAAAAAAGCATTCTCTGGCTTAAGTTCGAAGTCTTTGGTGTGCAGTCGCATGCAAGCAAGCCTGTAATGAACGCCTCTAGAAGGGCTATGAAGTTCATTCTCGACTTAGATGAGAAACTTCACACTAAATTTAACGCTAGAGATGAGCTCTTTGATCCGCCTTACTCGACCTTTGAGCCGACGAAGAGAGAGAAAACTGTGGACAATGTGAACACGATTCCGGGGATAGATGTTAGCTATATGGACTGCAGAATTCTGCCCGAATACAACCTTGATGAAGTGATCGACTACATTGAAAGCGTCAGAAGGTTCCACGAGATCAGGGACAAGGAGAAAATTAACCTTGAGGTCCTTCAGAAGTCAAGCTCACCAAGGACTCCGGAGAATGCGGAAATTGTACTGAGGTTATCGGAAACGATCTCAAGGCTTCGTGGCATAAAGCCAAAGCTATTTGGAATAGGAGGGAATACCTGCGCATCATTTTTGAGGAGGGAAGGATTCAGAGAATCCGTTGCCTGGTGCACAACAGATTCAACCGCACATAAGCCCAATGAATACTGCACGATCGATAACATGCTCGATGATGCGAAGGTTTTCTTCTCTCTCTTCTTCGATCCAAAGTATTAGATGTTCTCATATTTATATGCCCCCGAATATTTTTGCGTTTTCGAACACAGTTTTATGAAAATTAGCTGAACTATTCTCGCATTCCTTTTAAGCCAGATCCCGTGAGGATTTTGCACCACTATACAAACTTCGCTTCTCCCTTCGTAGCCAGCGTCCCAGACAGCGGTTATAACGTCTGCACCACATCTTAAAAGACTCGATCTCGGCTTTGCTATCGCCATAAGATCGTCGTCGAGCTTAACGATCTCATTAAGCACCGCTTTGTAAACTCCCTGAGGCAGATAAACCCATTCTCTGAATTCTATCTCCTCAGTTTCAGGCAGAGTTCTTTCAATATTTTCGAAGTCTATTCTTCCGGCACTTCTGAACTTTTTCACCGCTCTTAGAGTGCAGTCAAACCCGTTTGGCTGGAGTTGAATGTTAAGATCTATGAAGTCCCTGATCAGGCCCCTTTCAATTCTTCTCTTTATCTCTTCAGAACCCAAGACGCACATGAGAATTAACACTCCGTTGTAGATTTATCTTTTATTGACCCAAAACTTTTATTTACCCTTGCAACACGAAAAGCATGTGCGAATCAAAGGTTTTCTCTGCCGATGGAGAGCTTTTGATGGAAGATGTTGTGAGGATAAAGGTGGAAGGTGAAATTTTGAGGATGCTGGACATTCTTGGAAACTCGAAAGAGATCAAGGGGAGAATTCTGGAGATAGATCTGGTCGCTCATAAGGCTGTTGTGGAGGTGAGGGGATGAAGATAAGGGTAGCGATTAATGGGTACGGAACGATAGGAAAGAGAGTTGCGGATGCGGTTTCAATGCAGGATGACATGGAGGTAGTAGGAGTTACAAAGACGAAGCCAGACTTTGAAGCAAGGATCGCCTCCAAGAAATTCGACCTTTACTTGGCAAAAAAGGACAATGCGGAACTTTTCCAGAAGGCAGGCATCGAAACCAGCGGAACTCTCGAGGACTTGCTTGCAAAAGCGGATATCGTAGTAGACTGCAGTCCCGATAAGGCTGGAGCGGAGAACAAGAAGATCTACGAGAATTTCGGAATGAAGGCGATATTCCAGGGAGGAGAGAAAAAAGACGTTGCAGAAGTATCTTTCAACGCCCTTGCAAACTACGATCAGGCAAAGGGAAAGCGTTTTGTGAGAGTAGTTAGCTGTAACACAACCGCTCTGTCAAGGCTGATATACCAGCTAAAGACGAACTTCAAGATCGGAAGAGTCAGGGCGACAATACTAAGGAGAGTGGCGGATCCAAAGGAGGATAAGAAGGGTTTGACGAATGCAATAATGCCCGATCCGATAGCTTTGCCATCGCATCACGCAAAGGATGTTAAGACCGTGATCCCCGATGTGGACATAGTAACGACCGCTTTCAAGCTTCCCACAACTTTGATGCACGTTCACTCACTTTCGATCGAGATGAAGGAGAAAGTCAGCAGAGAAGATGTGATCTCTGTGCTTGAAAATGAGCCAAGAATTCTGCTTGTTTCTGAAGCAGACGGCTTCACATCCACAGCGAAGATAATCGAGTTTGCAAGAGAATTTAGAATGCGTTACGATCTTTTCGAGAACGTAGTCTGGCTTGAGTCGATAGCTATTGATGGGAACGATCTGTTCGTAACCCAAGCGGTTCATCAGGAAGCCATTGTGGTCCCGGAGAACATTGACGCTATAAGGGCAATTTTTGGGGTTGAAAAGAAGCAGAGCATAGAGAAAACGAACAGATCTCTCCGCATCGGAGAGAAAAATTTTTAAACTTTTTGATAACGTAGATCATGGACGTTGAAACGAGAAAATCGATATTGATGGATGCATTCGAGGAATTGAAAGCCAAGTGGTCTGTTGATGAGGGATTTTTGAGTTCAAAGGAAGAGGAGCCAAGCACAGTTGAAGGCCTGCCAGAGAGCAAGGTAAACGATCTCTTGCAGTTAAAGGAGAAGTATAAACTCGACGAAATCGGATTCATATTCCTCGTAGGAGCTGCGGTTGGCTTCTACCAGGGACAGAAGAATGTAAAGAACGTTGTCCGTGAAATGCTCTCAAGTGTTAACGAAGTCGTGAATATGTTTATTAAAAAGGCATGAGGTATGCGATAAAAATCGCATACTTCGGTGATAATTTTTTTGGCAGTCAGTTTCAGCCCGATCGCAGAACTGTTGCAGGGGAGATTCTCAAAGCCCTTAAGAGTTTTGGGATTGATTCAAGGCTGAGTTTTGCAGGAAGAACGGATACGGGAGTTCATGCCTTGGGCCAGGTTGTCGCATTTAACACCGAATCTAAAATAACTCCGAGGATGCTAAACTCTGAGCTACCAGAAGATATCACCGCCTGGGCTTTGGCGGAGGTTCCTGAAGATTTCAATCCAAGAAAGGCAAGTAGCAGAGTTTACTCATACGTTTTTTATGATGAAGGCTACGATCTTTCTGCA
>JASKJN010000061.1 GCA_030153385.1 Archaeoglobaceae archaeon | reverse complement strand
CCCTCGGCATACAGTTTTTCCAATTAAAGTATATGCTTGCTGTATTCGGGATTTCAAGCCTTCCACGAGCCTTTCTATGAATCTGGAGATGTTTGGACATTATTTTTTAACCACTCATGAGCCTCTTTGGAAATCCTTACGTGCAAGTCCTTTATTTTGGCTTTTGGAGCTTTTTGCTTTTTGGTGGATTCAGATTTTGTTCCAGTTTGTTCCATGTGGAACACAACACTTGAATTCTTATTAAATTTTATAGAAATCGGTTAAAGGCAATGGATTAGAAGATGGGGTTTTCCAAGGAAATGAGTTACAGCTTAAAATAAAAAGTCGAATAAAAATCGTTAAAGACAGCATCCACTGACTTTAAAGGAAAAATTTTACGTTTCCTACTCACTTAACTTTAATCCTGGAAGGTTTGTAGAAGTTGAGAGTAGGTGATACAATGCTAATCGAAGCCAGGATATCACCTAAAGATAAAAGATCGTTAAATCGTATTGTGATGGGGATCGCAAAAAAGTATCATTTGACTCCGAATCAATTTCACAGAGTCCCCCATCTCACCTTATACGGGAGCTTTAAGTGTAAACCAAAAGACATCCGAAGGGTAATTAATGTTTTATCTTCGATTTGTTGTAATTTTGATCCCATCGAATTATACATCGAAGGATTTGATTACATCAAAAGACCTAATAATAATGTGATTTTCTTCAAACCAGTTCGCTCCGCTCAGTTGGATAAATTAGAAGAGATGAGACGGTTAATTCGCGATGAGCTCAATAAATTTGTATTTAATGTTAATAAATGGGATCAGAAGAGATTTTTGGAGAGTATTTTTGGAAGCAGATTCATCTATCATATTACCGTCGCTTACAGGCTTTCTGATAGAAAATTTAAGGAGATCTGGTCATGGATAAAGAATAAAGAGTTTAGCATGAAATTGAACATTCAAAGAATTACTTATCTTATCGGACAATTCCAAAATCATCGTTGAGTACGATTTGAAATATAAAAGGATGTTAAATCGAAGGAAGGCATTACGCTATAAGAATTGGTAATGAATTTGAACCGTATCATCTTTCTTCCACTTCTATTCCATACATCTTTACAATCTCCCACCATCTGTAGTAGTTATACTGATCCAGATACCCACCAGAAGCTTCGGCCAACTTTTCTAATCTTATGAACTCCTGAGCATCGTTGTATTCTTCCCAAACGCTTTCAAAAGATTTTCCATCACTGACAAATATTATTTCGGGCATCGATCTTAGCTTGCCAGCACCAACGTATTCGCCTTCTGAATACGTTACTATTGTGGGACTTGTTGTCTCGATAAAGCAGTAACTGCTATTCCTGTAAGAATACCTCATCGGGCATTTTATCCCCACAGCCATATGATCTTCAACCTCAAATTCGAACAATACCACTCCGTAACCAAGTTCTCTTAAAATAAAAGCCAGAAGCCTCGATTTTTCCGCACAGATTCCCTTTTTGTCATAGATGACTTCGTATGGATATCTGTTTTTGTATACTCCTGTTCTGAGGCTTTCATAATCATATGGAATATTTTGAACCAAGCTTATCGCGATTCTAGCTTGATCGTCTCCTTCAGCTCTTTTCTTAATCTCCTCAACAAGAGCAACCAAATACTTGTACTGTTTCTCTTCATTTAGAAACCTCAGCTCCAGTTCTCTATCCGATGGACATTCTGGTGTGCAGTAGTAATACCTTGGAATGCTGGCAAGATAGCTTTTCAGTCCGCCGTAGGCTGTAAATCTTATGCTTTTAGTTTCTCCTCTAAGAACGTAGTTTAAGGTTATTTCTACGGGATCCGTTTCATACTTAGGTCTGCAATCATCACCTTTCGCAACCTCATCTTTAGAACAGCCACAGATAGAGGCTTTTTTAACCAGAGTCCCATTCAGGCAGTAATATGGCTTGTTTATAGAGCAAGACCCATAAACTGTCCCATCTTCACATTTCGGTTTATCAATTGGATAAATGCCTTTAAAACTCTCTTCAATATTTTTATACTCGAAGATCCTTGTATCGAATAGTGGTTTTATATAAAGAACTGAGAAAGATAGAGCCAATATTGCTATGGCAATGACAATCTTTCTAACTCTTCCAGATCTTCGTTTTCTCTTTATAAACCTATGTTCTCTCCATCCTGTCTCTTTTGCACGGAATTTCCCGCCACGAAGGTATTCTATACTTACTCCGCTTGGGGGCGGAGTATTTTTCCAAGAACCTAGACCTATGCAGTCATGATTTGATGGTAAACGGTGGTCATCGCAGAAGTAGTTGCCACAATAATTACATCTAAACGGCATAAAAACTTTTGAACCGCATTTGCTGCATCTTCCATACAACAAAGAAGTTCTGCCACGTTTCTTTCTCTTCTTCGCAATTAAGTAGGCTACCGATAAAGCAATTAGGATAATGAGAACTACCAAGATGCCAATCGGTATAGAAAAAGAGCTACTGGAATGCTGGGAAAAAGGAATATTAAGAGAAAAAGTAGTAGGCGTAGGATTTTGTTTATGAGAATCCAGAAAGAACTCGTAGTGCATTTTTTCTCCACTTACCAACTCTACATCCAAAAATAACTTCTGAGCACCGCTTAAGTCTAAGAAATAGAACTCCAATTCCTGTTTAGTTTTCTTCGCATCAAAAACCCTTCCGCCATAAGAAGGTTCGCATGGTTTTTCTGAATTCGAAAGTGAAGGCTTTAAAATGCCCTGTTTTTCTGCGTCTGTGATGTATACCTTAAGAAGATATTTTGCCTGCCCATTACAGTAAACAAAATCCCCTTCAACGAATTCGTAATCGAGTTGAAGTGCCGAAACGTTAGCTATGATGATAAGTAAAAAAGGGTCAATAGGAGATTAAACTCGAAGCTATGACTCATAGAATGAAGCAAATTTCAAATTTTAAAAGATTTGCTACCAACTCTATTAAAGCCGCTTAATCTGCTTCATCTTTGAGCAGACACTAGTAGAAGAATCGAGCCAATTAGAAGAGTGTAGACCGCATACTCCGTTCCGCCGACAGATACTCCTTTGACGCTTGTAATGTTGTATGCGATCAGGTACGCTAAAATGGTGGACACCAAGCCCATAAATCCAGAGTATCGAACGAATCTCCTTCTTCTGTAATTGAGACCGTATAAAGAGATTATGACGGTCAATGGATAGAAAACTAAGAAACCAAATGTAAGGCTCGGAAACACAGGAGACGTTGATATTTTACTAAGATCTCCCGGACTCGAGATGAAATGAATGATAAGACCGAAAGGTGAAGGGGACTCCACATTAAATCCAAAGACCTCAACTGATACGATGGGTAAAAATCCGCTTAGAATGATGAAAAAGAAACCTATCCACCCAAGTTCTCGGCTCATATATTGATGTCTGATTTACCTTTATTTGTTTTTCTATTTGTGTTTTTGGTGATGACTCCTTTCTGATCTAACTACATCCACTGTTTTTATATTTTCTATCGTTTTCTTCTGTGCAGATTATTCACAAAAGAAAGCAAAAATTTTAAATTTTAGCATGCTAAATTGCTTTTAGCAGGTATTAAAAGGTGTTTTGTCATGGGGCTATTCGATTCCCTGTTTGGAAAGAAAAAGAAGCTACCGAAACACTCAAACCAAGCGATAAGACTGCTAAAAATATCATTGAAGATGCAATAGCATGGTATAACAAAGGAGTTACTTTTTACGAGCTTGGAAAGTTAAATGAGGCAATAGCTTGTTATGATAAAGCGATTAAAAATGATCCAAAACTTGCGTTTGCATGGAATAACAAAGGTATTGCTTTATTAGATCTCGACAAACTCGAAGAAGCAATAGCTTGTTTTGATAAGGCAATTGAGATCGATCCAAGATGTGCATCAACATGGTTTAATAAAGGAATTGCCTTATACAATCTTGGCAGGCTTAATGAGGCGATAGATTGTTTTAATAAAGTGATTGAGATCGATCCAAGACACGCAGGAGCATGGTTTAATAAAGGTCGAGCATTATACGATCTCGGTAAACTCGAAGAGGCTTGGGTATACCTCCGCACCTTTGTTAAATATGCTCCTCCCCAATATCAACAATTTATTGATCATGCAAAGGCGATCATAAATGAAATTGAAAAGGCTTTGGGATAACGTCTAAATCTAAAATTTTTTTAAAAATTAAGCGATCTATCAAAAAAACCCTACTGCTTATCTTTACCTCCTCAATCAGATCTGAAATTTCTTGAAAAATGGTTTTATGGCTCTGGAAACTATAAAACAATGAGTTCAGAGTTATACCCTCTAAACTGTAGATTTTTGTCAGGAATTATTTGAAACTTAAGAAGAGAAAAATATTTAAAAAGTGATTTTAATTCCAAATTCGTTGCTATATGTCTACGTTGATGAAAGCGGAGACCTAGGATTTACGCAAAAGTCGACCAAATATTACGTAATAGCAACAGCTGAAATGTCTGACCCGCTGGATGCAGAAAGGATCATTAAGAAGGCAAGAAAAAAGCTTAAAAAGAAAGAGAAAAATATATCAGAGTTCAAGTTTTCAAGATCTAGCGAAAAAATTAGGAAGTTAATCTTGAACGAACTTTCGAAAGCTCCGATGAACTTTTCAACAATAGTTCTAGATAAGAGGATGGTTTACGAACATCTCCGAAATAAAAAAGATATTCTAAACAACTACTTAACTGGCTTTTTGGTCGAATCGTTGGACTGTTACATAAACGAAAGTTACTTCAGGATAGTAATCGACAAATTCATTATGCAGAAGGAAAAAAGATATGAACTTGACAAATATATGCGAATGCGGATGGGTTGCTGTGACAAAAATATAAAGTTTCAGAAGTATGAAAGACAAATAGAAGACTACTACAAGCTCATAAAACCAAAGCTAAGGCTTGAATTAAAAAAGTGGTTTTAAGGGCCCCGTCCTACTCCTTCCCACCCCGCTTACGCGGGCCTCATCGTTTCGGACGGAGGGGCTTTTCAATCGCCGACCTTACCCCTCAATAATCATTTAAACATCAATTTATTTAAACCTTTCGTTTTTAAGACTATTGAAATAGATGTACTTCCTCCCACTTTTATTCCGATCTTCTCCTACCCCGGGTTTCGCTTAAAAATGGGGCCGCCGAGATTTGAACTCGGGTCTCTGGCTCCCAAAGCCAAAAGGATATACCAGGCTACCCCACGGCCCCTCTGAAATTCGAATTTGGATCTCTTAATAAAGGTTTCGTGGAAATAATTTTAAAAATCACGTCAAGATGAATCATGGAATTCTTGCTTTCTGACTCTTTCCGAAAATTCCTCGGCTGTGAAGTCGAAGAGGTAAGAGAAGGTTATGCAAGAGTGAAAGGGGTCGTAAGAGAGGAGTTTTTGAACATGTACAATGTAGCGCATGGTGGCTTTATAATGGCTCTGGCAGATTTCGCCTTTGCAATTTCTGCAAACACAGATGCGAAAAGAGTTGCAGTGAACGTTTCTCTCAACTTTTATGCTCCCGCAAACAAAGGCGATACGCTCATCGCGGAAGCGGAGAAAGTCAGGGGCAAAAGATTGGGCTTTTACAGGCTAAGGGTTTTCAGAGGTGGGGAACTGATCGCAGAAGGATCTGCAATAGCTTACGGCTGAATTTGTCTTAAAAGATCTTCGCAAACCTCAGCAATGCTCTCATTTGCCTTCTTCAGAACTTCTAATGGATTTACACCGTTTGTTCTGAGGTAAAGTTCGGGCTCCCCAACAAGGGGATGCGGAATATTGTATCTCACAAGAACTGTTCTGCTGTCTTGAGAAAGGTAGTGCTGTAGCAGATTGAGATACGTGTGGTCTTCCCCCCTTACGATCAGCTTTATGTAATCCTTTCCAAGCTCAACGATCTTCAGCATCACCACTCACCCTTTCCATAAGACCTTGAGATCTTTCTCTTCTCATCCCTTCCACAGTTCGGACATTTAAGTTTTCCTTCATCCAAAATTAGCTCTGTTTTGCATGAACTGCAGAATGCCTTTATAACTCCCATTTCAGGCTCTCTTATCGAGATCTTCGGAGATGTATCGAGAACTCTTGCCTTTACGATGTCAAAGTAGCTTATCGCATCATTTATACTCCCAACTCTTTCCCCTATGCTAGACACATGGAGTAAAGCAAGCCCTGTGTGTGCAAGCTCTCTTTCTTCACCCTTCTTTCTTGCTATTTCGACCATTGCAAAATTGTTTCGCACATCAACAACTCTGCCAACGACAACGTCGCCCTTTTTAAGCTCGGGAATACTTCTAAAACTCCTTACTCTTACCTTCTTCTCTTCAAACTCAAAAACTCCCACTACGGAAGCAAAAAGCTCGCCGCCATCTTCGTAAACCCCTTCTCCCGCCTTGTATTCCTCAACATTTCCAATTCTATCTCCTGGGAACACGATCATCTCTCTCAATCCTGAACACCTCTACGGGTATGTATTTAAATGCCTTTTCATGGAAAGAGTAAGTCCTCTTCAGCGGGATCATGAATTTCCAGACATGAGTAACATTGAAACCATTCTCTCCAGCCCTTTTTCTGACAAAAAATTCGCTTTCCGCAGAGTGGATCGAGTAAATGACATTTGCAATCTCGAAGGCTTTCTCCAAGAATGGACGATCCGCATGCCTTCGCTGAATCCCGAATGGAGGGTTCATGATAACTGTCGCCCTTTTTTTCAGCTTAAAATCCCTCACATCGCATGCGATAAAGTCCACCGAAACACCAAGTTTCTCCGCGTTGAATCTTCCGATGCTTAATGCGTCCCGATCGATCTCAACACCAATTGCATAGGCTCCAAGGATTGCTGAACCGATCGCCAATATCCCTGTCCCACAGCCAAGGTCTATGACTGTTTTTAAGTCTCCGAAAAGATCCGCATTTGTTAGGATAAAGCCCGCAAGGTTTGCGGGAGTGACATACTGCTCAAGCTCGATTTTCGGATTTCTGAAACCTTCAAGACTTTCCAGTGCAATTTCAAGTCTTTTTTTCAAGACAGCTCACCGATCTTGCTTGCAAGCTTTGCAAGGACATCTTTCTTCTTCCCTTCAACGAATTTCAGGGATCCAACTACGAGATGCCCACCACCGTCGATACAAGCATTTATCTCCTTCTTCAGCTCCTCCACAAGCTTCGGGATATCTAAATTAACGCCTTCGCTCCTTATGATCGCAAAGTCAGGACCATAGCCTATCGTGACTATTTTGCCATACTTTTCCTTCAGCCGGTCGTGAATTTCTCCTGTTAACTTTCCAGGTGGCGGGAATGTGAACTTTTTGGAATAGCTTTCAACGTCAAACGCCACCAGTGCGACTCCATTTGGCAAAATTTGAATCCTGACATTTTCGAGACCTGTTTTGAGCTGTTCCTCTATTGCTGACTTTGCATAGCCTGATAGAAGTTCTACGAGCTTCTTCTGCCTGTCTTTTCTTCCAAAGCCCAATATTTCATGCACAATCGTGCTTGCTGACTTAAAGCGCAAATAAAAGCCCTCAAATTCAATAGCCAACGCAAGATCTTTCAGTTCTTCCTTGCTCAGCTTTGAAAGTTCCACATATTTCTCAACTATTCCTTCCGCACGATCTCCAACTACTGAGATAGCTGCGAGATGCGTCAAATCCAAATCAGATATCATCCTCGCTATTTCGACGCATAGAATTCCCGAGGTAAAATTGCTGTCCCCTCCGACTTTGTACGGGTTAATATGATAAAGCAGGTATTTGTCAACACCTTCATCCGGGAAATGGTGATCAATCGTGATCACATCCGCTCCAAAAAGTATAAACTGCTGAATTGCTGGCAGATCTTCATGGCCGGAGCCGTTGTCAACAAGCACGACGAGCGGAATTCTATCTCCGTATCTCTCAGCGTCTTCCAGACTTTCGTCAAGGTCTCTGACAAGATCCTCAAGCTCATAAAAAGGAGCTCTTGAAACTTTTCTCTTAACCAAATAATATTTTGCGGACTCATCATTGTAGACTTTTTCAACAAGCTTCTGGAGCGCAAGTTCGAGAGCAACTCCTCCGCAAGTGCCATCCGCATCCCAGTGATGTCTTATTATTATCGGTCTCGA
>JASKJN010000060.1 GCA_030153385.1 Archaeoglobaceae archaeon | reverse complement strand
TGAAATTCCAAAGCTGATAGAATTCGCTTTGAAGATTGGTGCAGGAAAAAGATTTCCTCCCCTCGGAATTCAGAAATACATTCCATACCATTTCGGAAGAAAGGTCGGAAAAAGCATGTCCTTCAAAGAATTCTACGAGAGGCTCAGGTATTACGAAAATGAATACGGTGTGAAACTGATTTTAAAGCCTGAAGACTTTGGTATCGAGAAAAGACCAGCTATAAAGCCGCCTTTTAGAAAAGGAGAGGTTTATTCTGGCAGGATAATTGCAGAAGGGAGAATCTATGGAGAGAAGCTTTGCGTTTCCAACGATTGGAGTGTTGCGGTGATCAGCAAAGGCAAAATTGGAGATTTTATAAAGTTTGAGGTTTTAAGAACGAAAGACGGGATAATAGTCGGAAAGGAAGTTTAATGCGATGGTAAAATTTTTATATTTTTAGTCAGTACATAAAAAAGGGTGAGCAGAATGAAAGTTTCAGCAAGAAGCCTTTCAAGGAAAACGGTTGTTCTGACAGATGGATCTGTTGTGGGGACGCTATACAATATAACGGTTGACTTCAAAACAGGAGCCTTATTGAACCTTGTTGTAAAGCCGATGAATGAGATCGCGGAGTTAAGGAAAGAAGAAGACATGTATATCATCCCGTTTGAATGTGTTCACGCTCTAAAAGACTACATAGTTATTGATAAAAGGAAGCTGAGAATGTGAGGGACTACATTTTCCCTCCTATAATCCTACCCTTATTTTTGACCCTAATTCTGCTCCCATTTTTAGTCTTGGTCTTTGTCTTTACCGGATCGACTGTTTTCAGACTCCTATTTGGAGTAGACAGCGATAAAGCTCTTTTACTGCTTGGAATGATCGTTTTTGGAAGCCTTGTGAACATACCCTTATACGAACGAAAGGGAGTCGAGCTCGTTCAGAGGTATGAGATCTTCGGTTTTATCTACACAGTGAGGAGTAAAAAGAAGTTAGTAATTGCAGTAAACGTTGGGGGGTGCGTTTTACCTGTAATTTTGTCAATGAAACTTCTATTGGACATCTACGACCTTATCTCTCCTCTCTTCCTCTTAGGAGCCCTCATTCTCTCGACTCTCATAGTATACGGATTTTCAAAGCCCGTGGTTGGTGTGGGAATAGTTGTTCCAATGATTATACCGCCCGTGATTGCAACGATTGCAAGCTATCTCGCGTTAATTCTTTCCGACGCTCCAATTATACTGCTACCAAAACTCTCATTCCTCGTCGGAGTTCTTTCAACTGTTTTCGGAGCGGACATTCTCCACCTTAGAGAGATAGAACGAATAGGTTACGGTGTTATAAGCATTGGTGGGGCGGGAACTTTCGACGGCATCTTCTTAACCGGGATTTTTGCAGTTCTCTTCTCAGTGCTTCTCATCTAAGAGATCTCTTACAGCCTTTCTTACCGCTTCTTCACTTCCGAATCTCGGCTTCCAGCCAAGATTCTTCAGTTTCTCAATCGATAAAAGCATAACGGGAACATCTCCTTTCCAGCCCCTTTCACCACCCGTGAATCTGAACCTTGGATTCAGCCCCATTTCCTCCGAAACTATCTCCGCAATCCTTTTTACCTTGATCTGGTCTTCAGAGCCTATGTTAAATATGTTCACTCTTTCTCCCGCCTTTAATCCCGCAAACATCGCGGAAACGCAGTCATCGATGTATACATATGACTTGTTCTGCTCTCCATTGCCAAGAATTTCAAGCTCCTCTGGATTTTCTCTCAGCTTTTTTATAAAGTCGTATATCACACCATGAGTGCTCCTTTTCCCTATCACGTTCGCAAATCTATAGATGTAGGCCTGAAAATCGAATGTATGGCAGTATGACTCGATAAGTGCCTCGCAGGCAAGCTTTGATGCCCCATAAAGACTTATTGGATGCGTGGGATATTCTTCTGGTGTGGGAATATGTTTTGCTTCGCCATAAACAGTAGATGTTGATGTGAAAATGATTCTTTTGACGTTTGCTTTCCTCATAGCTTCGAGAAGTCTGTAAGTTGCCAAAACATTGTTTCTGTATATCTCATCAGGCCTTTCCGCCCCTATTCTGACGTCGGGATTTGCTGCTAAATGCCAAACTTCATCAACACCTCCCAAAAATTCCGAAATAGAATCTTCAGCTAAGTCAATAACATGAAGCTCAGCCTTTTCGTTCACAAACTCCTTTTTTCCACTCGAAAGATTGTCGAGGACAATTACTTCGTCCATTTCCACGAGTCTGTCGACCACATGACTCCCTATAAACCCGGCACCGCCTGTTACAAGAATCATCAGCAAAGCTTTTATAGGTAGTTGATATATACTTTATTTCACTTCAAGGAGGTGATAGAGTGCTACCGAATCAAATGGTGAAATCCCTAATCGGAAAGATAATCAGAGTGGAAATGAAGGGCGAAGAGCACGAACTGGTGGGCAGACTTGAGGGAGTGGACGAATACATGAACCTGTTTCTGACAAATGCAATGGAGTGCAAAGGCGAAGAGAAAATCAGAAGTCTTGGAGAAATAGTCCTCAGAGGAAACAATGTAGTGATTATAAAACCGCAAGAATGACCGATTTCCAGATTGTAGATACAAGAGAAGAAATTTTGAAAATCCTCGAACAGAAAGGAGAAATTTTACAGAAGGATCTCTGGAAAGAGCTAAAAATAGACAGCAGTAAGTGCTCAAGAATTCTCAGAAAGCTCGAAAAGGAGGGGCTGATCAGAAGGGTCGAAGTTGTTGTAGATGGCGTTAAGACCTTTAAGATCGTTTCCTCGAAAATAGAGGAAAAGAGGGCAGAGGAGGAAAAACTCGATCTGAGGACTGTGATGGATCGAATGGAGCAGGTTGCAAAGCTTCCGCCATGCTACGGATGTTTGGAGCTTGAATGCGAAGCTGAACGCTGTTTAAAGCTTGAGGTATGGTTTTTGAAAGTGTGTAAGTTTGGATAGATATTTTAACTTAAGGGCATACTACTAGAGGAAATGGAAGAAGTAAGAGAACTGCTTGGTGGTTTGGATTTCGAGGACACGAGGGAAATAAAAGTCCCTGAAAGGTTGATAGATCAGGTTATCGGGCAGGATCATGCAGTTGAAGCTATAAAAAAGGCTGCGGTTCAGAAGAGACATGTGATGCTCATCGGATCTCCAGGCACTGGAAAGTCCATGCTTGCGAAGGCCATGGCAGAGCTCCTTCCAAAGGAGGAACTTGAGGACATTCTCGTATATCCAAATCCGCAAGATCCGAATCAACCAAAGATTAAAGTCGTTCCTGCTGGAAAAGGCAGAGAGATCGTCGAAGCCTACAAAGAGGAGGCAATGAAAAGGGCACAGGCAAGAAATCTCATGATCTTCGCTTTAATATTCATGGTCATTCTTTACGTCGCAATAATCGATCCAAGAAATTTCATATGGGGCCTGATTGCGGGCATACTGCTCCTAATGGTCTCAAGATATTTCATTCCAAGAGAAGAAAGAAATATCCCCAAGCTCTTAGTTGATAACTCAGAAAAAAAGACCGCCCCATTTGAAGATGCAACCGGAGCTCATGCGGGTGCCTTATTCGGTGATGTTCGCCATGATCCTTTCCAGAGCGGTGGTCTTGAAACACCAGCACATGAGAGAGTTGAAGCGGGGGCAATTCATAGGGCCCATAAAGGTGTACTATACATTGACGAAATCAACACCCTAACGATCGAGTCCCAGCAGAAGCTACTCACAGCTTTGCAGGATAAGAAGTTCCCAATAACTGGACAGAGCGAAAGGAGCAGTGGTGCAATGGTCAGAACCGAGCCTGTGCCATGTGATTTCATTCTCGTCGCTGCAGGAAATCTCGATGCCCTTATGGGCATGCATCCCGCGTTGCGCAGTAGAATTGAAGGCTACGGTTACGAGATCTACATGAACGACACAATGCCCGATATTCCCGAGAACAGGCAGAAGCTCGTAAGGTTTGTCGCTCAGGAGATCGTAAAAGACGGGAAGATACCACATTTCGACAAGTTTGCAGTCGCAGAAATCATAAGAGAAGCCATGAGAAGAGCGGGAAGGAGAAATCATCTCACGCTAAGGTTAAGAGAACTTGGAGGTCTGATAAGAACAGCGGGAGACATAGCAAAGAGTGAGGGAGCGGAGATAGTTCGACTTGAGCATGTTCTGAGGGCGAAGAAGATCGCAAAGACTATCGAAGAACAGCTTGCGGACAAGTATATCGAAAGAAGAAAGGACTACAAGCTTTTCCTGTCCGAAGGATACGAGGTTGGTAGAGTCAATGGATTGGCAGTTATTGGAGAATCTGCGGGAATAGTTCTGCCGATTATCGCAGAAGTAACACCAAGTATGAGCAAATCGGAAGGGAAGGTGATCGCAACAGGTAGACTTCAGGAAATCGCGAGAGAAGCGGTTATGAACGTTTCTGCGATAATAAAGAAGATCATAGGAAAGGACATATCCAATTATGACGTGCACATCCAGTTTGTTGGAACTTATGAGGGTGTTGAGGGAGATTCCGCAAGTATTAGCATCGCAACCGCAGTTATTTCTGCAATAGAGAACATCCCAGTAGATCAGTCAATTGCGATGACGGGGAGCCTTTCTGTAAGGGGGGACGTGCTTCCAGTTGGTGGAGTGACTCAGAAGATCGAGGCTGCGATTCAGGCGGGATTAAAGAAGGTGATAATCCCGAAAGGGAATTCTGATGATGTTCTGCTTGATGCAGAGCATGAAGGTAAGATCGAGATCATCCAAGTTTCGAGAATTGAAGAAGTACTGGAACATGCCTTGGCTAACAGTGAAAAGAAAGTAAAACTGATCGAGAAATTTAAAGAGTATTCTTACGCCCTCGCAAGCTGATTGAACCATTTTTTAAGAATCTCGAACTGCTCGTATGTGTTCACGATCTCGCAATCCATGGGGCTCTTAAAGAAGAAGGCGAGCTCCTTAACAACTCCGCTTATTCCATGCTTCTTCGCGAAAAGCAAAAGTCTCGCAATGTCCAAAACAAGGGGACTTGCGACAATAGCGTCGATCGCGTCCCAGATAAAGTAGAACTTCATCAGCTTGCCCAGAAATCCGCGAAAGTGAACGAAGTCGAAAGCGGTTTTGTTATCAACAAGACTCGGGAAAAACTCTATTTCCGTAATGCTGAAAGGAGCGTAGCCAAGTGCCTTTTCAAGAACTCTGTCCTTGCTCACGATCTTGCTCTCCTTGTTGTCTCTTGCAGAAAGAACTTTGCCATCATAGTCTCCGAGAATGTTGTAGCTCATCCAACCCTCAACTTTGAGATTCCTGTAGGCATACATTGGCGCTAAGGTGGTTTTAACAAGAGTTTCTCCGGTTTTTCCATCATTTCCCGCATGCGGAACACCTTTCTCCACAGCAAGCTTTTTTAGAGCGGGAAGTGATGAACCAACGCTTGGAGTGAAATTCGCATATGGCAGTCCGAGTTTAATCGCTGAATATACGTATAGCATGCTTGCGGTCGCAAATTCCTTCCTATCTTCATCGATCATTTGCTCGAATCCCTCAACGGTAGAGTGAAACTTCTCGCTAAACCTCGGAACAGGCTCAGTCGAGGCTACGTTTATAACTACAGTATCCCTGTCCGAAAAAGCCCTCATATCTTTGGAAATTCTGTCAACAATCTCTCTCAGGCTCAATCCCTCTCCTTCAAGGGTATCAATAGTCCCAAGGCCTTTAATTCCGCTTCCGCAGTTCAAAGCGGTGCCCTTCTTTGCTGTGATTCTTGTAAGATCTTCTTTAACATGTTCAAGGATTTCGTGGTCGAAATGCCTGTTCTGTTCCCAGTGCTCTTTCAATGCAACGAAGGCATTCGGTAGCAAACGAATTTCATGCCCGCCAAAATCGAATTTGAAGGGAACTTTTTCTTCGATCGGTGCAAAAAATGGCAGAGCGGTCACCAAGCCTGTTTTATCCACAATACCTTTCTCGATTGCCTTTGCACCCGCCATGGCGGTTGTTGAAACAATTCCGTAAGCTCCGATGAGCCAGATTTTCATTTTATCACCTCCTTAAAATAATCCCTGGCATTTTCAATCGCCCTTGCTACAAGCTCGACAGCATTTTCAACGTCGTTCATATCCACAACCTCAACGGGGCTGTGAATATATCTTGCGGGAATGCTCACAACTCCTGAGGGAATTCCAGATTTCGTAAGGCTTATAGCACTTGCATCCGTTGTCCCCCCTTCTGCAACCTCAAGCTGATACGGGATCTTGCATTTCTCCGCAGTCTCTTTAAGCCATTTGAGAACAAGCGGAGATACGATCAGCCCTCTCCCTGAAGCGTCGACTACGGTTATCACAGGTCCTTTGCCGAGTGCAATGTCCATATGGGCATTTTCACTTCCCGGAAAATCTGCTGCAACGCAGGAATCAATGACAACCGCAACATCGGGTTCCAAAGCAAAGGCAGAAGTCTTTGCACCCTTCAAACCAACTTCCTCCTGCACTGTGGCAACGAAATGAATTGTCGCATCACTCTTGCATTTTTTAAAAGCTTCTATAGCAACAGCAACTCCAACGCGGTTATCAAAAGCCTTTCCTGTTATCCTCTTATTTGTGAGCATTGCGACCTCTCTGTCAATAGCAACAGGTGTGCCGACATCTACTCCTAAGCTCAGAACTTCCTCCTTACTTTTGGCCCCTATGTCAACGAACATTTCGCTGATCTCCACACCCTTCTTTCTCTCCTCGTCCTTCATCAAATGTGGAGGCTTACAGCCGATGACTCCGTAGATCTTCTGCCTTCCATACAGAACCACTCTCTGGCCCAGTGCAATCTGCGAAAACCATCCACCAATAGGTGCAATCCTAATAAAACCCTTATCGTCGATCTTCTTAACAACAAAGCCTATTTCATCCATGTGAGCGGATAGCATCAGCTCTAATTCTCTTCCATTCCTCGTTGCGATGAGATTGCCCATCGAATCCGTTCTGATCTCATCCGCATACCCTTCAAGTTCCCCTTTAATTACCTCCCTAAGCTCCTCCTCAAAACCACTCACTCCATGTGCGTTGCTGAGTTTCCTTATGAGTTCGATCATAAAACCACCTCGTTCTCGATGGAATGTCTCCTTGCCAGGTCTTCTTCCTTTAATTTCTTCCTTTCCATTATCTCCGCGATGAGCGAGTCGAAAAAGACCATTGAAGTGAGCTCAAAGAGTGTGCCAAGAGGAGCAATGTTTGAAAACTCCTTTCCAAATTTTATTTTCAGCTGAATTACCATGTCAGAAAGCTTTGCAAGTGTTGAATTCTGCGATGAGGTTACCGCGATGACCTTTGCTCCGAGTTCCTTTGACTTTCTGGCAATTGCAACCACGTATCCAGTTTCACCACTCCCGGAGATCGCAACAAGCAAGTCTCCTTTTCCGATCCTCGGAGTTATTGTCTCACCAAACACAAAAGTGGAGTAACCAAGATGCATAAGCCTCATTGCAAAAGCTTTTCCTGCGAGACAGCTTCTTCCTATACCAACAACAAATATGGCTTTAGCCTCCTCGAAAGACTCGATCATCTTATCGATCAGCTCTCTCTGAATTTTCAGATCTCGAAGGTTTTCGGTTATGATCTCCATGAACCTGTCCATGAAAATGGGTTTCGAAAGACTTAATAAGCATATCTCAAATTCGTGGTATGATTGATTTCTTGATAATCTTAGCAGTCATTTCTGCTTTTTATATGGCTTGGAATATAGGTGCTAATGATGCTGCAAACTCGATGGCTACTTCCTATGGCAGTAGGGCATTGAATTTAAGGCAAATAATAATCCTTGCGGCAATCTTGGAATTCATTGGAGCAACTTTATTTGGTAAAAACGTTGTGAAGACGATTGCAAAGGGCATCGTTCCCATAGAGACCCTCGACCCCCACTTGGTCATCTACGGCGCGGTTGCAGCTCTTCTTTCAGCAGGACTATGGATCACAATCGCAACCTATTTGCACCTTCCAGTTTCTACAACTCACTCAATCGTAGGTGCAATGCTTGGATTTGGAATTGCAGCAGTTTCTCAGAATCATCTAAGCCTGAATGCGATAAAATGGGATGAACTTTTTAAAATCATGCTTAGCTGGCTGATATCCCCGATTACGGGTGCAATTTTGGCTTTTTTTATATT
>JASKJN010000059.1 GCA_030153385.1 Archaeoglobaceae archaeon | reverse complement strand
AGATCCAGAAAGATAACTTCTGGCTGTTCTTTAAGCAAGAATTCCTTGTCTATGAAAACATGTGCGCTCGTGTTGACCTTGCATGCGATATTCTGGCTGAATATGTTGTTCACTTCAAATGGGGGAAATCTACAGGTTGTTGAGGTTATTCCGTGCTGTCCCTTAAAGCCCAAAGCTCCGACATAAACCTTTGAAGGTTTCTCTGCATCCTTTGTTCTTTGATTCAAATCATTAACAACGTTTTCAATGTAGGCTATTATCTCTTCAGCTCTCCTTTCTTTGCCAAGAACCTTTCCCATAAGTCTGATGGAATCAAAAAGCTCTGTTGTGCGGAAGTTGCCGAGAGTGCCGTAGTTGAGCACGATGACGGGAATTCCGGTCTTCTCCTGCAGATTCTCTGCATATTGCGCGCTAACAACAGCGAAGATCACGTCAGGCTTGAGCTTCAAAATTTCTTCGATATTTGGCTGAGGATCATCTGGACCGCCAACGCCGATAGTTGGAAGGTCTGCAAGCTGAGGATTCGCAAGCCTGTATGGTCGGGTGTACACTTCCCAGGTCTTTTCAGCATTTTCAACGCCCACAAGTTTATCCGTTGCCTGCAGATAAACAACAAGCCTTAACGCACCAGGGCCTATTGCGACGATCTTTTCCACATTTTTTGGAACTTCAACGCTTCTTCCAGCCAGATCGGTTACCTTAATCTTTTCCTCTATGCTTTGTTTTTGATCCACCTGCTGAACGCAACCAGAGAAGATTAAAGACGTCAAAATCAGAATTGCAAGCAGAACCCTCATTTTACCACCTCCTCCATTTTTCCATTCTGGAATCTGACAATACCTCTACCAACAACCGCATAATAACCGCCAGAGCATTTGAGGCAAAGACCATCCTTTATGCGAGTCGCCATTGCATTCTCACCGCACTTCTTGCACTTCACATTCTCGAAGATTGGAGCTCTCTCTATAGGATCAACTTCGACGATCTCAATTTTAAACTCTTCTCTTGGCAATTCTAGCATCTTCCAGCCTATATTTTCCCATAAAATGGAAATCTTCTTCAAATCTTCCTCATCACCCTTTCTCTGGACGATCACTTTTTCAAAAAGCTCAAGGGCTTCCCTATCGAAGTATCTCTCCCTTATCTTTTCCGCATCAACATAAACTCTTACCCCTTTCCAATCTCTTCGCCTTACAAGCGTAAGAGCGTTCTTTCCAAGATCGAGGTAGATCAGGGAGTTGTTGCCAAGTGTGCAACCAGTTGCAACCTGAACGCCATCTGTTAAGCAGTTGTTGCACTCCACTATCGCAAGAATGTCCTCTCCCACTGTTGCAGTTTCGTTTCTGCTAACTCCAAGCTCATCCATTGCTAAAACCGACATTCGAACACCCAATGCCACGAACGGGCATATGTGCCCGTGAAATTCCTTAGCCTTAAGCAAAAGCTCTCTCATTCTCTCACCTTCAAACCAGCCTATTTTTGCATCTTCAACGCTATCGATTTTTGAAGAGTATGGCTTAATATCCAGAACAGGCGTGTTATCCAGTGCATCAAGCCATTTAACTTTTAAAAACCTCCCGTTTCTTTCGAGAAGTTTCACAACAGCAAATCCTATTGGATTGGGTCTATTCGGTGACCGAGTTGCAAAAACACCATGCTCCCTTCTGTCATGGGGAGGAATGGCTTTAAGAGTGTCCCTCTTAGCTCTGTCAAGCCAGTAAAGAACGATGAGATGGGAGCATGTTTCAATGTCCTTTAAACCCTCTTCAAATTCGGGAAATATTTCGATCTCAGAGATCTCCTCGGAAAATCTTCCCTGATGCGGGACTTCGCCATTTTTCTTGTAAGGAGACCTTATCACTCCTATGGGGCTAACTTCGAAGCTCACAACATCACCTTTCGAGAAATTCTATCAGCTCCTCAATATAAGGGATCGCGGGACCACCGCGCATAAGCAGAGCGACGGTGGCAGCCTCTATAATCTCCTCCTTCTTTGCTCCAGCGTCAAGTGCTTTGCTTGCGTGATACTTTATGCAAGGAGAGCATCTTATTGCCACGGATATTCCGACAGCTATCAGTTCCTTCTCTTTAACGGAAAGTCTCCCGTCAGAAAAAACAGCGGTATGGAGTTCCGAAAATGCCTTTGCAACATCCGGGATTTTTAAGCTTATTTTTTCAGGACCTTTGCTCATAAACACACCTCCTAACTGTCAAATGGAACGATAAAAACTTCATTTCCCTCTTTTCTGCCCTTAACAAGCTCAAGATGCCTAAGGACAGCAAGCTCTCTTTCAACCTCTTTAAGATTTATGTCAAGTTCTCTAGCTATATCCTCTATCTTAGCTTTTCCTCTACTCTTTACCAGCTCGTATATCTTTTTTTGTCTATCTGTAAGCTTCTTTTTACCCGCCTTCTTTGCAAGCATAACCGCCCAAGGATCGCAGACGCGAACAGGGCTTATTTCGTCAAAATAGCAGTCTTCACAAAGAAGACTATCATCTTTCTTCAAAACTTCTTCACCTATTTCTTTTCCGCAGCGTGTGCATTTCATTGGTGACACCTCAATTTGGAAGATTGTTAATAGAGGGTATTACTGTGAATTGTGAAAATGGGCATAACTCGATGCGAAGATCTTTCTTTATCTTAACAACCTCGACCAATGCCATATATTGAGTTATACTTGATGTTAATAAAGCTTTTCATTTTGTTATTAACTTGAAAATTTCAAGGTAAAAGTTGTTAATCAAAAATACCAACGATTCCAGATTAAAGGAGGTGAAAATAAGGTCGCGGATCAGATTTCTCTCAACCACTCCGCAATTTCCTTGGCATAGTATGTGATCAAGATGTCCGCACCCGCCCTCTTTCTACATAAGTGATATTCCAAAACGTTTCTCTTTTCATCCAAGTATTTCGAAGCCATTTTTAGCATCACGTATTCACCGCTCACACAAAAGGTCGCGGTTGGACAACGGAGCTCAGATTTTACTCTATAGATTATATCCAAGAATGAAGGTTTTACCATTATTATGTCCGCCCCTTCTTCTATGTCCGCTTTCGCTTCTCTTATTGCTTCATCCGAATTTCTAATGTCCATCTGATAAGAAGCCCTATCTCCAAATTTCGGAGCACTCTGAGCTGCGTAACGGAAGGGTGAGTAAAGAACAGTGTTATACTTGACAGAATATGACATTATAGGCACATCTGAAAACCCCTCCCTATCCAGAGAATCTCGTATAGCCATGACCATACCATCCATCATTCCAGATGGAGCAACTATATCCACTCCCGCTTCAGCCAGGCTTACCGCAATCTTTCCGTAAATTTTAAGGGTCTCATCGTTATCTACCCTACCATTCTTTATCACACCGCAATGACCGTGGTCGGTATATTCGCACAGGCATAGATCTCCTATCACTATCAGATCTTCTCCAGAAGTATTTTTTATCTCCCTTATCGCCTTCTGCGCTATTCCATCTCTTGAATATGCGGAAGATCCCTGAGGATCCTTGTATGATGGAATCCCAAAGACGATCACTGCGGGTATTTTAAGTTCAAGAATTTCTTCAGTGAGCTTAGAAAGTTCTCCAAGCGGATAAGTGAACTGTCCAGGCATTTCTTCGATTTCTTTTTTCTCTTTAAGATTCTCGTCAACGAATATCGGATAAACCAAGTCCCCGACATCCAGAGAACTTTCACAAACAAAATCTCTGAACTTTTTGTTCTTCCTCAGCCTTCTAAACCTTGTTCTCGGAAACATCGAAACCCCCATCTCTTTTACATTCCGATAGCTTATAAAATTTCCTACAGAACTGTTTAGTCAGGCAAAGCCTACGAATTTGGAAATGATTTTAAAAAGATTTTAAAAGACATCCCGCCTCCCGGATTTGAACCGGGGACACCGGGATCTCCGCTTGCCAGCGGAGTGGCAAACTACAGTCCCGCGCTCTCCCAGGCTGAGCTAAGGCGGGCTGAAAAACGTTGAACTTTTTGCTTAAAAAAGTTACGTTTTGCATGTTGAATTTTCAGAACTTAAAAGGATTTATATTGCGGTCAATAAAAATTCGAACATGGAAGCAGAGATAACTAAGGCGATAATTGAGGAAGCTACAAAAGACTGGTTGAACTTTGCAAGAAGCGACGTAGTCATAGCGGGTGCTGGACCCGCTGGACTGACAGCGGGTGCTTATTTGGCAGAAATGGGATTAAAAACTCTGATCCTTGAAAGAAAGCTATGCTTTGGTGGAGGCATTGGCGGAGGAGGGATGCTTTTCCACAAAGTTGTCTTTGAAAAAGACGTCAAAGAGATCCTCGACCACTTCAAAATTCGGTTTGTTGAAAAAGACAGATTTCTGATCTGTGACAGTTCGGAGCTGATCGCAAAATTGTCTGCGAAGTGTCTTGATGCGGGAGCAAAGATCATCCCGGGTGTAGGTGTTGATGATGTCATCTTCCGGGAAAACCCGCTGAGAGTCACGGGAGTCTGCATTCAGTGGAGTGCTGTTGAACTCTCCGGATTGCATGTTGATCCGATCTTCATCGAGGCGAGGGCTGTTGTAGATGCTACCGGACACGATGCGGAAGTCGTTGCAATTGCGTCAAGAAAGGTTCCAATCGGTATATCGGTTCCCGGAGAGAGATCCGCCTTTGCGGAAGTTGGCGAGGTGGAAGTCGTTGAAAAAACAGGGAAAGTTGTTGAGGGACTTTACATTGCGGGAATGGCTGTTGCGAGCGTTTACAACCTGCCAAGGATGGGACCTATTTTCGGGGGAATGCTTAATAGCGGAAAGAAGGTTGCGGAGATCATAGCAAGCGATCTCAAATGAAATGCAGTTGCGGGAGGGTTGCGGAGTTCGTATGCAGAAGATGCGGGAAGAGGGTGTGCAAAAAGTGCTACTTTGACCATGGATTATGCATCTCTTGCTACAAGAAGCTCCGCTAACCGCTCTTTTCTTTAAAAAACTCCTTTAGCTTTTCCTTTATTGTTTCTGGATCCTTGGAATCGAATCCGAAGTATGAAGCAAACGCCTCTGTTGTTGTCAGAATCGTCGATCTGCCCTTTTTCTCCAAGTTTATGAGTTTCAGCTCGCTCAGTTTCTTTACATGCTCATAGCACTTGTTCCCCCTGATCTTCGCAAGCTTTGCGAGTGTTATCGGCTGTTTTACCGCTATCACAGCCAAAGTTCTCATAGTTCCGCGATCTAAATCCCTTTCAGTAAATTTTTCCACAAAATGAGTAAACTCTGGCTTCACTCTCATCAGATACCTGTCCCCGATTTTGACGATCTCTATTGCGGAGTCCATCTCTCTGTATTTCCTCGCAACAGCTTCTATTGCCTTTTCAACTTCTTCTGGCTTCTCCTTCAAGATCTTGCATATCTCGGAAATTTCCAAAGCTTCGGGAGATGAAAAAAGAATCGATTCTACAGCTTTCTCCAGCATATTAAGCTCCGAATTTCTTTGAGAGATTTAGCAAGTCCAAGGCGATGTTTAGCAGATCCATTCCTTTAATCCTACAAAGCCCGCCCTTAGGGGCATCGAATTCTGTAAACCTCTTCACATCATCAACTCTCACACCTTCGTGCACAACTGAAACCACTACGGGATCCGCTGTGTGCTCGCCGACGCTTACAGGGGTTGAGTGGTCTGATGTCACGATGACACAGTTCTTTGAGAAATCAAGCTCTAAAATTCTGCTCAAATGAGGATCGAGCTTTTCTATGAACTCAACCTTACCTTCAAAGTCTCTGTCGTGGCCCAGCTCATCCGGTGCCTTGATGTGTAGCAAGACCACATCATATTTCTTGAGCAGGTCTAAGGAGGCACTAAACTTTGATTCCAGATTTGTCTTCTTGTTTCCAGTAGCCCCCTGCGGGGTAAAAGCATCTCCTCCGAGTATTCTTCCAACACCCTTGATCAGAGCGGTTGCAGAAACAACCGCAAGCTTAAGCCCGTATTTATCCTTAAAGCTCGGAATTTCCTTCATAACTCCTGCTCCACGAAGAAGAATGGCATTTGCCTTTGGCAATCCCTTTTTTTCCCTCTCCAAATTAAGCGAATGTTTTTCCAAAACTTCGTGAGCCTTTTGCGTGAATTCGTTTATTATCTCTGCGATCTCCTTTGCAGAATCTCCCAGGGGCTTGCATTTCTTCACTTTCTCTCCCACAACCTTTGGATCTGTCTCTGTAAGCTCCGCTGAATAATTTCCCCTGAAAACAACGACCGCCCTGTGTCCCGTTGCCTTTGCAACCTCAAAGTCGATAGGCAAATCGATCTCGTTCAAAGCGTTAACAAGGTCTTCTGTCTGCTCGATCCTCCCCGCCCTCCTGTCAACGACTACCTTATCAAAAACAGTACCATGGCCAACGACGGTTGCGAAGTTTGCTCTGAAGGCAATGTCGCCAGGCTTGAGATCGATTCCCACTCCTGCAGCCTCGATTGGACCTCTGCCCATGTAGAATTTATAAGGATCAAATCCCAGAAGTGCCAGATGACTCGTGTCGCTTCCGGGCCTAATTCCGGGAGATATCGTGTCCATTATCCCATTAATTCCAATTTCGGCAATCTTATCGAGGTTCGGTTTTTTTGCCACGCTTAGCGGAGTTTTTCCAGCAACGGGTCTGTCTGGCATCCCATCTAATATCAACATCAGCAGGGGCAAGCGATCACCTCATTAACTTGGGGATAGGGGATTATATAAAAACATCGTCGTTCCATGGAATTTCCTAGCGGGTGCTGATTGGAGAGAAAATCTTTATACACTGAAGTCGAAAAGAGATAAAAATGAAGTTACTGACTGTTGGAGTGGGTTTGAGAGGAGCAAAGATTGCTGAACTTTTCCACAAGGAAGGGGTTAGGGTGAATGGTGCACCACTATTCAAATGCTTCACGATCCTAAATGATGAGGCACAGCTGAGGACGATCTCAATAAAGGACGATCGAAAGTTTTACATGAGGGATAAAAAAGGCGTTACTGGTTTTTTGAACTCTTTAACAAGGATTTATGAGATCTGGGAGGGTTCTCTTGTCTTGGCCTCTCTTGAAGATGACTTTGCGTTTGAGATCTCCCTGGACTTCTGTGAAAGGCTGAAGAAATTCTCAGAGGATCCCCTGATCTATTTAACGCTCGTTCCAAGCTTGGGAGATGTAAATATTTCAGAGATTAAGCGAAAAATGAAGGAGATACAGAAGGTTTCGGATGTGATCATGGTTTTTGAGGGAAGATCAGAGGTCGATCATAAGATCCTCAATGCCCTTAATCTGCTCGCTTTGGCTGGTGAAGTCGACTTCAAAAGAAGGGTTTCTGGTGAAGTTGTTGTTGACACCTCAGACGTATTCAATGCCTTGAAATCAGATGGATTTTCAGTAGTCGGGTTTGCGGAGCAAAAAGTGAATTTTGACTTCTTCAAAAAGAAGAGCGAACTGAAGGCGATAAGGACTAGAAGAGTTCTCGAAATGCTCGAGCAGGCTATGAGAAATCTGAGCATAAATGCGGAAATTGAAAAGGCGAAGTCCGCACTCTTGCTCTTCTGCGGTCCTAAGGATGAGATAACAATGGAAGGCATTTTTGAGGCGATAAATAAAGTAGAAAGTCTTAACGAGGACATAGTTGTGAGATATGGAGACTGTCCGATCTCACCGACGCTTATAACGAAAAAGGTTGCTCTCGTGCTTTTATTTTCCGGACTCAGAAGCTTCAAGTTCTAGGGAAAGAACTTTGTAACGAATTCCACTTTCGATCATCCTCCTTCTAATTCTGAGCTGAAGAAGTTTCCTTGCGTATTCATCAACTTCAAATCTTATGCCCTCGTATTTAACGTCCTTGAGCAGTAGCCCGCTTGCTGGTGATGGCTGAATTCTCTCTCTGTGCTCCTCTGGGCTGAGCATTTTTCTGAACCAGTCCAGATCCTTTTCTTTCCCCACCCTCTTGAGTGCTGAGACTATACATCTGACCATGTTCCACGTAAAGGCATTGCCCTCGATCTCGAAGATCAGAAATTCCCCACTCTTTTGCATTTCCGCTCTGTAGATCGTCCTTCTACCTCCTTTATAGCTCTTGGTAAAATTTGAGAAGTCAAAAGTGCCATGCAGAAGCTTTACAGCCTCTCTAATTGCAGAAAGATCGTAGCCTTCATCATAAAAAACGTATGAGTAAACTCTGCTACTTGCCTTTCTTGGATTGAAATCTTCAGGAACCTCCGCCAAAGCCCA
>JASKJN010000013.1 GCA_030153385.1 Archaeoglobaceae archaeon | reverse complement strand
TAGTGCCTGGAGATCTGAAGGGTACAAGAAAGCAGGATAAGGGAAGAAGGTTCAACAGAAAGCTCAACGCATTTCCGTATTATCGCTTATCAAAATTCACAGAATACAAAGCGAGCTGGGAAGGAATTGCTGTGATAAAAATAAAAGAGAACGGGACTTCAAAGCACCGCTCCCGCCACGTCTCAAACCTTGAGAACCATGGCGGGAGATTTTTCTGCAATAACTGCAAAACAGAGCTGAACGCTGACTACAATGGGGCTATGAACATTTTGAAACGGGACCTTGGCTATATGTCAGGGGCAGGGGCTGGTTTGACACAGCCCGAACCCGGTAGGATGAAGCTCTGCAGACAAACCGGGAATCTCCCGGCTTTAGCGGTGGAGAGTGTCAAATGCGACCTGTAAAGAAAAACGAAAAATTTTTAAATTCCTTGACACGCCAATTTCTCGCTATGCGAAATTATGGGATTGTTTTGCTCTATATAGGCTTGGTAGCACTCGGTGTGGGAGCGTCGGTATACTTCCATGTTAAGGGAAGTGTGGATGTGTTTGAAGGAAACATAACCGTTTCTCCGCAGAGCTTCAGCGTTGATTTGGCAAAGGGTGTCGAATACGTAAAAGAGCTCACAGTGAAGAATTATGGCCCACAGGTTTGCGTTTATTTTGAGGACGTAGTTGAAGGTCCTTCTGCAACGAAGGTTGATGTGAGTTACAAGGATGAATACGGAAACAGCATTTATTCCGGGAAAAAGCTTTGCCTTCCTGAAGGGAGCAGAGATCAGCCGTCAAACACAACTGTCAACGTTCGTTTAAACGTCAAAGAAGACGCTGAAGAGGGGGAGTACAATATTTACATTTTTGTAAGGAACTAAATATTTTTATTTTTTAATTAAATTAGTTATGCATCATATTTCCAGCAGGTTGAGCATTGCTTCGAATTTACACGATCCTCTGAGTTCGCAGTCTTCACAACTGCAATCCAATCTCCCAAAGCAGTCGCTCATTATTCTCATCCAAGGCATCGCGAAATTTTTAATATATAAATTTTTCTAAAAAATTACGCCACATGCTCTCAAAGTTCACTAGAATTTCCAGAAACTCGAGGTATTAAAAATCTTGGGAGTTAACGTTTATATAACCAAGAGAATTTCCTCTATGAAATTCGGCGAAATCGTGGCATTAGTTCTTGTAGTTCTTTCCATTGCTATAATACTCTTCTCTTAGAGATAGTTGATGGCGCAGTTCTATACTTCCTTTACGCACTGGATTTTGCAATCGCGTTAGCGCTTTTATACGACTATCTCCTGAGGGTTAAAAAAGGAGGGATTAGCTACGCCTTGCTGAACAGCTACGAGATCGTAGCATATATTCCTGCAGTTGTCATATCCTTCTTCTTTCCATCCTCTTACGCCGCAGTTTTTAGGGGTCTTAGGATTTTGAGGTTTATTGCACTCGGAATAAGGCTCATGAGAGAGATTCAAGCAAGATCCGCGAAACTTCTAAGCTCAGCACTTCTTCTTCTCTTCCTTGCAATCTCAATCGGAGCAATAAGCTTTTATTTTGCAGAAAGCGAGGGTCAGAACCTGAACTTCTTTGATTGCCTTTATTGGGCGGTAATAACGATAACAACTGCCGGATATGGTGATTTAGTGCCAAAGACCTTTCTTGGAAAGCTTGTGGCCATGGTGATAGTTCTAATGGGTGTTGCAGTGGTCGCTCTGTTCACTGCAAGTATACTTAGCATAGCTTTAGCGGAGAAGGAGAGAAACTTGCAAAAGGTCTTGAAGAGCTGATAAGAAAGCACAGCAAAAGAGCAAGAGATGAAGATGAAATAAAGCTTCTGAACGAACTGAAAGCTCTGATCGAAAAAAGAGATCAGCCTTGAACAAATAAACGATACTTAGCGCTCGGATTCTGTAGCTCGTAGATTATTCTCCCAACGATGAGTTTTAGGGGCTGAACACCTTTGACTCTCTTTGAGATATCTTCAAAGCTCTTAAAAGGCTCCTTCTTCCTTTCCTCCAATATCGCCCACATCGTCTTCTTTCCAATCCCGGGCAGTAGCTCAAGCTGATGCATCTTTGTTGTTATCGGCTCAGCCTTGTTGAAGAATTCCACGAATTCCGCTTCCCTCTGTTTCACTATATTCTCAACCACGAAAGGCAGTTCTTTCTTCGCTGAAGGAGTCAGCTCCTCATACTTCAGCTTTCTCTTTATCCTGTTTACGATATCCCTTTCACCCTTGCCTATGTAAAGCCTGTCCATAACGAGTGGGTTCTTTTCCTTCTTCACGCTGAGTTCGAGAAGAGTGAAGTATTTTTCGCCAATCACCTGAGCCAAAGGCTCTCGCTTGTGAATCGGCCTCTTATCATCTACATGCCCATATGGAAGAAAGTCTAAAACGTAGGCATAGTCCTCGAATTTCTCGGTTTTTTCAAACTTCTCTTTTGGTCTCTCCATATCGCTCGCTAAATAAAAATGTATCAACTAATATTAATAATTTTCTCTACTTTCTGAATTTCGCAACAACTTCGAGAATTTGCTCGATTTCCTCGTTTGTCAGCGTTCTCTCTTTCATGTAAATCGCTCTGACCTCATCCGCAACTTTTGGCATGATGTCTGCAATCTTTACAGCAATTTCTGGCTTTCCAACCTGCGGGAGCTTTAAAAGCTCCTGAACAAGTTTTTTAGCATCTTCAGCTTTAAGTTTCGAAAAAGCCCTTAAATGTCTCAAAGCCCTCCTCGTCTCGAAGGCTAGATCCGCCTTCTCCTGCCTCTTCTTCGCAATCTCCTCCATTATCTCCTTTGCCTCTGCAATCGTTATGTATTCAAAACTTTTAACCTCTTTAAACATCTCTACAACCCCTAAACACTCCTCAAGTGCTCAGGACGAGAGATCAGCGTTTTCAATTTACCTCCATCCTGGATTTGAACGAGAAAAGCTCTTCCTCTTTTTCCAACGACTACACCGCTCCTTCCCTGATACCTTGGATGTGGCATCCCCTTCTGTGATGCTGGCTCTATGTCTATCAAAACCCTCTGGCCCACTTCAAAGTCCTGCAAGAACTTCCTGAGGCTAATTCCTTTCTCCCTGACCTTCTTTTTCAGCTTTCTACCAGATTTGAATCTGAAACCGTGAGACTTCCAGCTCATTTAAACCCCCAATAATCCAGTTTCTATTTGTATTTAACCTTTTTCTTATCCCCAAGACTTTTTCAATCCACGACTCTGGTCTCCTCAATGGCCTTTTCAAAATCTTCCTTCGATAGATCGAGAGCTTCCAAGATCGTGAATCTCTTCTTTCTGATCTTCTTCGCATATAGCAAAGCTTCAATCAACTGGTCTCTGCTCAGCCCGATCTGTTCCGCCTTTGTTGGAGCCCCGGCATTTCTCAAAGCTTCTCTTATCAGCTCCCAGTCTCCATCACCATATTCTTTTTCATAAAAATACTCAAAGATTATCGTCCCCAGCCCAACCTGCTCTCCATGAGTCCCGTAACCATACCCAAGGTAATCTAAGGCATGACTGAACTTGTGCTCCGCACCGCTCGCCGGTCGACTTCTACCCACGACTGCAATTGCCACCCCACTCATTATCAGTCCACGCAGTAGTGTTTCGATCTCGTTTTCAAGCCTGAAGTCAGGATCCTTTGCCCTATTCACCATCAGATAAGCGGGTAAACTCGCGATAGTGGCTGCAACCTCATTGTAGCTTTCTCCTTTAAGATCCTTTGAAAGCCTCCAGTCCTTAACTGCGGTTATGTTCGAGATCAGATCTCCAAACCCGGAATGTATCAGCCTCCTTGGACAGCTCTTTATGATCTCCGTGTCCGCTATCACTGCTACTGGGGGCTTTGTTGAGATCGATACTGGTTCTCCATTCTCTTTAAAGCTGGCAACGGGAGAAGCGATACCGTCGTGCGAAGCTGTGGTGGGAACGCTAACAAATTCCGCATTAAGCTCAGTAGCAACAACCTTTGAAACATCGAGCACCTTTCCACCACCTATGCCAACAACCGTATCCACCTCTCCATAGCTCACTCCTACTATTATCTCTCTTGCCTGAAGAATGCTACCTTTTTCAACTATAAAAATCCCTGTGAACGGTACATTCTCTATTTTTCTCTCTACCAACTGCTTCGTGGTTCTGCCAGTCAGCATTATTGGATTCTGTGAATCAATTTTTTCAAGAACACGGGAGAGCTTGGTGATTGCATCCTTCTGAAGGTATACGTAGGAAGGGATCTTCACTTCCATCAGCTCACCCCGATTTTTTTGAGGAGCATTTCTTCAGAGTAGGATTGAAAGCAGTTAAGGTTTTCCGGGTAACCTATGCAGAATGTGGGAAATGAATTAACAGGCACAGGGGAATAGGCGGGGTCTTTAATGTAAACTGGTAAGTACTTTGTAGAAATTTTATCCATTACTCCTTCCTTAGAAAAGAACTCTCTGAATTCCTTACAAATCGGGCAGGTTGGAGAACTTATGAAAATGAATAGCATTTTTCCCGTTTTGTTCGACTCGTTTACAGCCTCCTCGTAACTCATCCACGCAGAGTTCATTTCTTCACCATAGTTCTGGAAAGCGAGCACGAAGATCCCAATTAAAGCCACAAGGACTATGAAATAGGAGTATCGCATGGAAAGTGACAGTTATCAAAAATATAAAGATTGTGGTAAATCAAAAAAGATTTTGAGAACAAATTTAAAGATCTTTACACCCTTGACCACTTTGCTGACCTCTCCGCTTTCTTAGGAAATTTTTTATATTCGAAGCCTATTGCAGGATTTATGTCCCTTGAAACCTACTTTAGGTTTAAGGAATACAACACAAACATGAAAACAGAAGTTCTCGCGGGTTTGACAACTTTTATGACAATGGCATACATAATCTTCGTAAACCCGGCGATTCTGAGCGATGCAATTGGGAAAGATGCGATCCCAAGCTTAGTAACAGCTACAGCGCTTGCAGCAGGAATTACGACGATAATAATGGCATTGTATGCAAACAAACCCTTCGCATTAGCACCGGGAATGGGGCTGAACGCTTACTTCACATATGGCGTAGTCTTGGGAATGGGCTACTCATGGCAGGTTGCTTTAGCAGCGGTTTTCGTTGAAGGAATTATCTTCATGATACTGACTATAATAAAGTTCAGAACTGCTGTTATCAACGCGATTCCCGTTTCGCAAAAATATGCGATCGGTGCTGGTATAGGGCTTTTCCTCACGCTTATTGGCTTGAAAGCTGCTGGAATTGTTGCTTACAGCCCAGCAACGCTCGTAACCCTTGGAGTTGAGAACTTCACAAAGAAAGAGTTCTGGATTGCGATGCTTGGATTAGCAATTGCTGCCGGAATGATGGTCCGAAAAATACCTGGAGCTTTGCTTGTTGCGATCCTCGTATCAACAGCTGTTGCAGTTCTGATTGGAGTTTCTCCCGCACCAGAAAGTCTTTTTGCACTGCCAACGCTCGATAAAACATTTCTGCAGCTTGACTTTATTGGCTTGCTGAACGTTGGAGCTATTGGCGTAGTTTTTGCATTCTTCATGGTCGACTTCTTCGACACTCTCGGCACGGTTTCTGGGCTAAGCGCTAAAGCGGGTTTCATGAGGAAAGATGGAAGCATTCCGGACAGCGAAAAAATCCTGATGACAGATGCATTCGGAACAAGCTTTGGAGCACTTCTTGGAACATCAACAGTAACAACTTACATAGAAAGCGCTGCAGGCATTGAAGAAGGTGGCAGAACTGGGATGACCGCTTTGGTTGTTGGTATACTATTCATCCTTGTCGGCCTCTTCGTTTCACCAATCGCAGCAATAATACCTTCAGCCGCTACAGCACCAGCTTTGATCCTTGTTGGCTTTCTGATGCTCACAGTAATCAGAGACATAGATTTCAGCGATCTGACTGAGGCTTTGCCAGCATTCGCAGTTCTTGTAACGATTCCTTTCACGTACTCGATCGCTGATGGCATTGGAGCGGGCTTTATCAGCTACGTAGCTTTAAAGATGCTTGCTGGGAGATGGAGAGAGATCCATCCATTGATGTTTGCACTCGCAGTCGTATTTGCACTCTACTTCCTCTATCGCGGTGGGATATTGACCTTTTAAATTTTTATTTAAAGCTATCTCGCGCTAACCCTCATTATGTCGTGCTTTGTCACTATGCCCAAAAGCCTCTTTCCTTCAACAACAAGCACTGCAGGAGCTTCGAGCAATAACTTCGAGAGCTCGAATATGCTCTCATTCGGCTTTACAGTTGGAAGTGGTGGCTCAAGGACATCCCGAACCAGTAGATCGCCTTTTCCCTCAAAAAAAGCCTTAAAGATACCTCTCTCTGTAACACTACCAATGATCCTGTCGCCATCCAGAACAGGAAGCTGAGAGATGCCCTTCTCGATCATGATCTTTGCGACCTTTTTTATGCTCTCAGAGGGATCCGCAACGATCACGGGGGAATTCATTATACTTCTTGCCCAGTAATTTCTGCTTTCGAGTTCTTCAAGAACTTTAAAGACTCTTTTCAACAAGGAAAGCTTTGGATCCAGTCTTCCTGACTCAAGCTTTGCAATCAGAGACTGACTTACACCAACAAGCTCAGCAAGCTCTTTCTGAGTGATCCTAAGCCTTTTTCTCCTCGCTCTGATTTCCCCGATCTCTATCATTGAAAAGAGTAAGGTTTGTATTTATTAATCCTAATGTCAATTGTATTCTCTCCAGGTCTTACCGCACTTCGTGCAGCGGAAAAACCTGACTTCACTCTCATCTGCAGCTCTGAGCTGTCTCATCCACCAGAATGCTTCAGTGTTTCCACAAGCCGGGCATATGGCCTTTGTTGTTGGCAGGGTCTTCAAGTTCTCTCCTTCGATCACGGGAATATCCTCCTTGTTCTTCTCTGATCTGATCACAACTTCACGCTCATCAGCGTCTTTTTCGTATCCACACTTCCTGCAGACAGCTTTGTTTCCAACGTAGATCATCAGCTTCTTACATCTGGGACAGAATTCCATATAACCTCGCCTCCGCATCTTTTATCATCCTTTCGTGGTCAAAAGCGAGCTTCGGTAGCTTGTCCAGGCTGAAGAGAGAGACTTCTTTTGCATCAGTACCGCTTCTCAGCTCACCACCCGTAGATAGCACTATAAAGCAGACCGAAACAAAATGTCCTCTTGGATCCCTTTTCGGATCCGAATATACCCCAACAAGGCTGTGAATCTTCCCTTCGAGCCCAGTCTCCTCTTTAACCTCTCTGAGAACTGCATTCTCAACTGTTTCACCATATTCAACGATCCCGCCCGGAAGTGCATAGTAATTCTTGTAGGGCTCATTCTTTCTCTTTATGAGCACTATTTTTCCCGCATAAGGAATTATGGCGTCAACTGTGAGCGTGATGCAGTTCATGGAACAAATATTTCCGCACGTCTCAAATATTTTTTTCTCCTTTCCTCACACCACTCAACCTTGCCAACATTCTCAAGTCTGTGTGCGTCGCTCCCAATGGATACCACAATCCTTCTATCCGCACAGCTCATCAGAAGGTCTTCTGGAGGGCATCTGTGCGTGGAGTTTATCTCCAGCGCGATGCCATATGCTTCGAGAGTATCAAGCATTTTCTCTTCAAGCTTCTGATCCCTTACGAATTCGAACATGTCTGAGAGTGGGTGCCCAAGGACTTCGAAGTCGTTTTTCTCAATGCACTTGATCACTCTGCCGTAGTAGTCAACCGTATTTTCATGAACTGATGCAATGATGAAATCGAAATCGAAATTTGGGAGAAAAATTTCCCCCTGATGGTTTATTCCACATTCAATACCGCTGTAAATTTTGATCCCAAAAAGACTTCTTGCATTCTCTATCTCTATCTGCCTCAGCTTAGCCTTCCTCTCATCCAGACCGAAGCTCAACTCAATAGAGTGATCCACAATCGCAATTGCCTTCAAACCAAGCTCCTTTGCCTTTTTCGCTATCTCAAAAACACTCGCTTTGCCGTCGGAAAAATTTGAATGGATGTGCAGATCGATCATCAGAGTTTCTCTTTTCGCAGGTCTATAATCTGGCTCAATTCTGGCCCTGTGGAGATGAGAGTAACGGGGACCTTCACGTCCTCCTCGATCTTCTCAATGAACTCCTTGGCCTTCTTACTTAGCTTTTCCCATTCCCTGACACCATAGCATTCCTTGTCAAGCTTGTCTATGCCGGTAATTGCAATTTGCGTCGCCCCGTTGACCATCGCAGAATACCTTGCAAGCTCACCATCCCAGTAGCCTACTCTTCGCCTCCTTCCTGTTACTGTGCCGTATTCGACTATTCCAAGCCTTTCTGCTTCTTCTAATGGCATCTCTGTCGGAAAAGGCCCCGCACCAACCCTCGTCGGGAAACACTTGAATACGACGATGACGTCATCAACCCTTGTAGGCCCAATGCCCACATCGCTTGCAATGGCTGAAGCAGATGTATCCTTTGAAGTAACGTATGGATAGGTGCCATAGTAGAGACTTAAAGCAAACCCCTGACTGCCCTCTACGAGCACAAATTCGCCTTTTTCCAGAGCAAGATTAATTTCCAAAGGAACGTCTGTTAGAAAATCCTTAAGCTCGGGAACGTCCTTAGCCTGTTTTGCAATTCTGTTCACCCTGTCAACGTTTGCAGGCCCGCATCCGCTTCCAGTCGTTCCGATCTTCTTCAGATGGTCCGCGGTTCTGTCAACCTCGCAGTGTTTTGGTTCGATGATCGCACATCTGTAATCTACCTTTGTTCTATCCGCAACCTTGAGGAGTTCAACTTCTTTCAAAAAAATCTCAGGATTGACAAGAACTCCAGCACCTATGAGCAGTTTCGCGGATTTGTAAACAAAGCCAGAAGGAACCATTCTTACACCAAACTTCTGTCCCCCTATTTCCACTGTATGTCCTGCGTTTGGTCCGACACCTCCACGAGCTATTATCCCCGGCTTTTCAGTGTTCGCGATATGAGCAACTATCTTACCTTTACCTTCATCTCCCCAGAAACCTCCAACGATGATCGTGGCTGGCATGAAATTAAAGCTACTTCGCTGTTTATTGATTTTTCCCAAAAATTAGAGAGTGAGGAGGTAAGGTAATCCGCCTTCGAGTACTCTTACGTTTTTAAATCCCTCTGAAATCAAAATCCTGCTTGCTTCGTAAGCTCTTAGTCCGAGAGGACAAGCTAATATGACCAATTTATCTCTCGGTAACTCTCCCACCCTGTTTCTTAGTTCTGTTAGCGGGATGTTGATGGTATTGGGCAGATTGACCTTGAAATTCTTTGCCTCAGCTTCGCTCCTCACGTCCACGATCAGGAAATCTTCACCCTTCTGAAGCATTTGCTTGACTTCTTCAGCTCTTATAGCCTTGAATAGACCCTCAAGCTTGTTATTGGCCACGTAGGCTGTTGTGATCACTGGATCGATTGCTGGTGAATACGGTGGAGCATAAGCCAGATCGAGCTGTTCTAAGTCATCAAGAGTCATTTTTCCAAGTATTGCGGTTGCAAAAACATCTATTCTTTTATCCACAACTCCATTGCCAACTATTTGTGCCCCAAGAATTCTTCCCGTATCTTCTTCAAACACCAGCTTTATTCTCACAATTCCTGTCCCCGGGTAATAGTGTGTTCTGTCAAATCCGGAGAAGAGAACACTTGAAACCCTAAAGTAATTTCTTGCCCTTTCTTCAGTCAAACCCGTCACACCAACAGAGAAGTCGAAAACCTTCATTATTGCTGTACCAATGACTCCACGAAATCTTGAATTTCCCCCAAGGATGTTATCCGCAATGATCCTTCCATGCTTGTTTGCTATGTCTCCAAAAGGTGCAAATATTTTCTCTCCAGTTAACAGATTTACGGTTTCAACGCAATCTCCGCCCGCATAAATGAACTCGTCTTTAGTCTGAAGCATCTCGTTTACTACTATTCCACCAGTTTCTCCCACATCAAGTCCAGACTTAACTGCAAGTTCTGAATTCGGTTTAACTCCTGTGACTGCTACCATGAAGTCCGCTTCAATTTCTTTTCCCGCATAAACCTTGAGCGTGCCATTTTCGACAATCTTTTCTACTCTTGTAGAAGTCAAGACTTTCACGCCCTTTTCTTTCAAATGAGCGGAAACAAGCCTGCTCATCTCGGGATCAAGCATCGTAGGTGCAACTCTTTCGAGTGCTTCGATGAGCGTTACTTCCAGCCCGAGCGTCTTAAGAGCTTCACAAGCTTCAAGACCGATTAATCCCCCACCGAGGACAACAGCCCTTTTCGCCCCCTCATTTACAAATTCAAGAATCTTTTTGGCATCCTCTGCAGAATATAAGCCTACAACTCTTTCGGACTCTATTCCGGGGATTGCTGGCCTAACAGCTTTGGTTCCGGTGGCTATGACTAGGTAGTCGTAGTTGATCTCATCCTCACTTCCGTTTTTTGAGATCCTCAGAGCCTTTCTGTTTCTGTCTATCGCCAATGCCTTTGTTTCTGTTAAAACATCAACCTTTTTCAGATTTTTAAAAAAGTTTTCATCCCTTACCGCACCGTAGGGTGTCTTTCTAAGGTCATCCAACCCGGCAACCTTGCCCTCCAAGAAATATGGCAGTCCGCATCTGCTGAAGGATATATATCTTCCAGACTCGACGACTGTGATCTTTGCTTCAGGATCTTTTCTTCTCAGTCTCGAGGCCGTTTTCATTCCAACCGCTCCGGCACCAACAATAACCACTTCCATGAGCTAATTCTGGATAGCATGCTTATAAAGATTGGGAAAGATTGAAAGACACGTGAATTCCGTTTGGACCATGTTTTGGTGAAGACTTTGTAAGACTTTATAAGTTGAGAGAATACGCAGAAGCATGTATTCGCTCAGATGTATAGAGTGTGGAGAGGAGAGCAAAGAAGATAGCTACAACTGTGAATGCGGTGGTTTGCTTGAGGTAAAAATACATCTGGATCAAGTTGATCTGGATTTCAAGCTCAATGGGAAAGACCTATCGGTTTGGAAATACAGAGCACTTCTCCCGGTAAGGATCGAGCCTGTAACACTTAAAGAGGGTGGAACACCCCTTTATAGACTGGAAAGACTCGAGAAAGAGCTCGGAATTCGTAGAATTTACGTGAAGCATGAGGGGCTGAACCCGTCAGGGTCTTTCAAGGATCGTGGAATGACAGTCGGCGTAACAAAGGCTATCGAGCTCGGAAGAAATGCTGTTGCCTGCGCCTCAACAGGGAATACTTCAGCTTCGATGGCGATGTATGCGGCGAGAGCAGGATTAAAAGCTTATGTTCTCCTTCCAGCGGGAAAGGTAGCCTTGGGTAAGGTTGCTCAGGCTCTTATGCACGGTGCGGAGGTTATAGGAATCAAGGGGAATTTCGACGACGCGCTGAAAATCATACGGGAGGTCTGCGAGCGTTTGAAGATCTATCTGCTGAACTCCGTTAATCCATTCAGGCTTGAGGGTCAAAAGACGATCGCATATGAAATTGTAGACGAGATTGGATTGCCTGATAGGGTTGTTCTGCCAGTAGGAAATGCTGGAAACATATCCGCAATATACAAAGGTTTCAAGGAGTTTTTAGAGCTTCAGCTCATCGACGGACTTCCTAAGATGACGGGAATTCAGGCCAAAGGGTCCGCGCCGATCTACAAGGCCTTTTTAGAGCGAAAGGAGGACATAACTCCAGTCACAAATCCAGAAACGATTGCAACTGCGATAAGAATCGGGAATCCAGTGAATGCTAGGAAAGCCCTGAGGGCAATATATGAAACGAAGGGGCTTGCTGAAGTAGTGAGCGATGAAGAGATCATCTCCGCCCAAAAGTTGCTTGCAAAGAATGGAATCGGTGTTGAGCCCGCCTCAGCTGCAAGCGTTGCGGGACTCATAAAGCTTGCAAAACAGGGAATGATCGAGAAAGATGAGACTGTTGTCTGTATTGCTACAGGAAATCTTCTCAAAGACCCTGAAACCGCAATAAAGGTATGCGGGGAACCAAAGATCGTGGAAGCGAGCGTTGAAAAGGTTATCAGTTTGCTGTAAAACCAGTGCGAAAAGTATTAAAAAATTCGGGAGACGAGTCTCGTATATGATCGTTCGGCTTAAGCTCAGCGGACTTAAGTGCAAGGGATGCATAGCGAAGGTCAGGAAGGACCTACAAGAGGCGGGAGCGATTGTTAGTGGAATAAGCCTTAATGAGGTCGAGCTGGAGATCTCTGAAGGACAGAAAGTTGAAAATTTCATAGAAGTCATAAGAAAAGCTGGTTATAATGCAGAGATCGCAAGCAATTGAAATTGGAGAAGTCGAAAAGCGTTTATGCAATGGCCAATATTTCTGTGAGATGAAAAGAGTGGTCGCTACTGGGACCTTCGAGATCATACATCCGGGGCACATAAGATTCCTAAAGGAGGCAAAGAAGCTTGGAGACGAGCTGATCGTGATCGTTGCGAGGGAGAAAAACGTGAAGCACAAACCCAAGCCTGTTATTCCCGAGGAGCAGAGAAGAGCGGTCGTTGAGGCCATAAAATACGTGGACAAGGCGATTTTAGGTGATGAAAACGACATTTTCAAGCCCATAATGGAGTTAAAACCCGATGTAATCGTATTGGGTTATAACCAGCATTTCAGCGAGGATTGGCTAAGGGAGGAGCTTAGAAAAAGGGGATTGAATTGTGAGGTCGTTAGGATAAACGTTGAGGAGAACTGCGGACTTTGCAGTTCTCGGAAGATAATTGAGAGGATTTTGGAGAGATATGGGGGTGAATGATGTGCTGATAATGCTTCCCGGACCAATTCAACTGCATGAGAGGGTTATCAAGGCAATGTGCAGGCAGGTTATCGGGCATCGATCTGCTGAATTTGGGGAGATTCTGAAGTTCTGTGGGGAAGTAATGAAGGAAGTTTTCGGCACAAAGAACGATGTATACTTCATAACGGGCTCGGGAACCGCGGGGGTCGAGGCGGGGATAGCTTCTTTCAGCAAAGTCGGAAAGTTCGTGACCCTGGAGAACGGAAAGTTTGGTGAAAGACTCGGAGAAATTGCAGAGAGATATGCCGAGGTCGAAAGGCTTAGCTTTGAGTGGGGAAAGCCAATAGATCTTGAGAAACTCAAGGAAGCTCTGGAGAATGGAGCTAAAGCGGTCGCTTTCGTTCATAATGAGACATCTACGGGAATGCTGAATCCCGCAGAAGAGATAGCAAAAATAGCGAAAAAATATGATGCCCTTACAATAATGGATGCGATTACATCTGCTGGTGGAGATTACGTTAAGATGGATGAGTGGGGGATAGACGTTGCAGTAGTGGGTAGTCAGAAGTGTCTTGGCGCTCCTCCAGGAATTACTGCGGTTGCTGTGAGCGAGAAAGCTTGGGAGTTCTATAATCCGAAATGCCCGCTTTATCTGGACTTAAAGGCCTACAAGAAAAAGCTTCCTGAGCTACAGACACCATATACACCAGCAGTTACGCTATTCTTCGCTTTGGAGGAGGCCCTTAAAATGATAAAGGAAGAAGGGATGGAGAACAGAGTGAAGAGGCACAGAAAGCTCGCAAAGGCAGTTCGAAGTTGGGCGGTTAACGCTGGCCTGAAGCTATTCCCGGAGCCAGACAAGTTCTCAGACTACTCGAACACGGTTACAGCGATAAGGATCCCAGATGGAATAACGGAGAAGGAGCTTAGGGATTCTGTAAGAAAAGAGTATGGCATTGTATTCAGCGGGGGACAGGATAAGGTCAAGGGAAAGATCTTCAGAATTGCCACAATGGGCAACATAGGAAAATTCGAGTTAATGGCAACTCTTACCGCTATCGAAGACGTTCTGCTAAGAAAGAATCTAATAAAACCCGCTCTTGATTTTGCAAGGAAAGAATTACAGCCATGAAGATCGGCATCGTTGACACGACTTTTTCAAGAATTGACATGGGGAAGATCGCGATAGACGAACTGAGAAAGATCTCTGCAATTAAATACGAGAGATACACAGTGCCGGGGATAAAAGATCTGCCTGTAGCTGCTAAGAGGCTCTTGGATAATGGCTGTGACATCGTGGTCTCTCTTGGCTGGGTTGGAAAAACTCAGAAGGATCTCGTAAGCTACCTGGCAATGAGCGTTGGGCTGATAACTGTGCAAATTCTAACGGGAAAGCACGTGATCGATGTGACAGTGCATGAAGACGAGGCTGAAGACGAGAAAAAGCTTATGGAGGTGGCTGAGAATCGCATAAGGGAGCACGTCAGAAACGCTGTGGACTTGCTTTTAAATCCAAAGAGACTTCAAAAGCTTGCAGGCACGGGACAAAGGCAGGGATACCCAGATGTTGGCCCTATCTTGAAATAAATTTTTGCAGTTGATGAGAGTTCTTCTCGTTACCGGAAGGCTTGCTGAGAGGCTCGTTAGAGAGAATGCAGGCAATGCGGATGTTTACGTTTGCGACGTGGATGTTGCGGCATTCATAACTCCCTCCATGCTTGAAAAGGTTCCAATTGAAAATTACGACCTCGTTTTAGTCCCTGGATTGACAGCGGACTGCAATTGGGCGGATTTTGAGAAGAAGAAAGATGTAAAGGTTCGACTTGGGCCATTGCATGCCTACGATCTTCAGAGTGTGCTGAAGTTTGTAGATAAGATAGATCTTTCCCACAAAATCACGGCATGTCGGCTTATCGAGAAAAAAAAGGCTGAAGAAGCGATTAAAATTGTGGATGAGCTTGATAAAACTGCAAAATTTAAAATAAGGGAAGTTGCAATTGGAGGTAACAGTAGAATCAAAGTGGTTGCAGAGATCCATAAACTCGAGCTCGATAATCTGAGAGAGAGAATCGACTACTACGTGGAGAGCGGTGCTGACATCGTTGATCTTGGAATTCCACTTGAATTCGACAGAGATATCGTTAGCAAGGCTTTGAAAATCGCTGTTGATCATTCAAAGGTTCCTGTAAGCGTTGACAGTTTCGCCCGAACAGCAATAGAGCTCGCGGTGAAGCATGGCGTTGACATGGTGATGAGTCTCTCGAGCTCGAATACCGAGATCCTTGAGCTGATCGAGGATCAGGCCATTGTCGTTGCTGAAAGAGATATTGAAAGGCTTTTAAGGCTGATAGAAGTTGCGAAGGCGAAGACGGAAAAGGTAATAGCGGATCCAATTCTTGATCCCCCTTTAAGGGTTGCGGAGTCCATAAAAAGATATTTAGAATTCAGAAAACTTGATTCAGAGACCCCGCTCCTCTTTGGTGCTGGAAACGTTACAGAGCTGAGCGATGCGGACAGCATTGGAATCAACGCTCTCCTTGCTTTTATCGCAGAGGAGATCGGTTGCAATTTGATTTTCACAACTGAAGCGAGCCCAAAGACTGCTAATAGCGTTAAAGAGCTCAAAATAGCGAGTTATTTGGCGAAGTCTGCAAAGATAAGGAGTTCTCCACCAAAGGACACGGGATTGTCTCTCTTAGTTTTAAAAGAGAAAGTTAGATATGAGACCGCGCAGATGCCAGAAGAATTCATTGATGCGAAAAAAGGAGAGGAGTTCATCAGAGACCCATTTGGAGACTTCATAATATTCATTGCAAACGGAAAGATCTTCTGCAAGCATGAAAAGGCGGTAGTTGCGGGAAAAAATGCGAAGGAGATCATAGATACAATCTTAAGGCTTGGATTAGTATCGAGGCTTGATCACGCTGCCTACCTTGGCAGAGAACTGATGAAGGCTGAGATCGCCTTAAAGCTCGGTAAGAACTACATTCAGGATCGGGATTTGAATTTTGGATTCTACGGGTAATTCAGGAACAATAGAAAAATTTTTTAAAATCAAAGCTTATTGAGGGCATGGATCTGATTTGCCGGTTCGTTTTTAAGGACGGAAAGGAATTCGGAGAGAGCATAGATATCTACGATAACCATCTGATAGTTAAAGTTCGTGAAAGGTTCATTGCGGTCCCAATGAAGTGCGTCAGCTTTGATGGTGAGAAGATAATACTAACGGATTTTGATGAAGAAAAGGCATTGGAGCTCGGAATTAAGTGGGTGGAGAAGTCTAAGGCTGTTACTGAGGAAGAGCTTAAGAATTTTGGATTTGGAGATGGAGATTAAGCAGGTAATAGTTGTAAGGGAAGACCTCGAGCTCTCAAGAGGAAAGCTTGCGGTTCAAGTTGCGCATGCAAGCATACTTGGTTTTTTAAAGAGCGATAAAGAGAAAAGGGAGCGCTGGTTGCGAGAGGGACAAAAAAAGATAGTGCTGAGAGTAAAAAATCTTGAAGAACTTCTCTCAATAAGGGATAAAGCTGAAAGAGAAAGGATTCCGACTGCAATTGTGGAAGATGCGGGATTGACAGAGATTCCGCCGGGCACGATTACTGCGGTTGTTCTCGGCCCTGATGAGGAGAAGAAGATCGATAAGGTGACTGGAAACCTGCCATTGCTTCGCTAAGGCTCAAAACCTCTGTCAGTGAGTCTGTATTCACAGCTTTCCCCTTCTTTCTTGTATCTGTGCTTGATAAGCGTTGCCCTTCTCAATTCTCCTAATCTTTCAAGCGAAATTATCGTCTTTGAAAGGTGGTCGATGCTCGTTCCACCTAAAGGTTTGTCAATCCCGCTTTTTACGTCTGTGAACATTTGGTTTGTTATGAGGATAGCAAGATCGATTTTTCTCGCCAGTCCAAGCAGATAGGTTAGCTGAGCGGTAAGCTCTCTCTTTACCTTTATCTGCCTGCTCTCGTCTTCGAGTTCGCTTCTGTATAGAGATGTGAAGCTGTCTACAATCACGAGCTTCAATTTTTCGCTCTTAGCAAGCTTTTCCACCTCTTTCAGAGCGGAAGCTTGCTGTCTGAAGGTGTAAACTTCTTGAACATAAACATTGGAGAAAAGCGAAACATCCTGAAATATCTGCTTCACCCTCTCTCCGGAAAGACCCTCCGTGTCTATGTAAGCTACTTTGTAGCTTTTAGCGGCATTTTTCGCAAACATTAGGCAGAGAGTCGTTTTTCCAGTACCGCTTGGTCCGTAAAGCTGTGTTATCGTTCCAGTCTCAATACCACCACCGAGAAGGGAGTCTATACACTTACTCCCGCTCGGTATAAGCATGGGCTCCCTCCAAGATCTTGTATACTCTGTAGATCGGCATGTTTAAATCCTTCGCAATCTTTGAGACATCTTCAAATTCTGGTTTCATAGTTCCTAGTGCCTTGGAGACTTTGAATTTAACTCTGAACTTTTTTCCTTCGATTTCAATCTCACGCTCCTCAAATTCTCTCTCAGCGATCATTCTGTGATATACAGGAACAACTCTCACTCCAAGGCTTCCAGTCTCCTTCATGAGCATCAGTGCGGTTTCTTCAGCCCGATCAAGTTTCGTTAAGACCTCTATCTTGACCGCGGGCCTTGATTTCTTGGCCATCACAGGAATTGCGATTACATCGAGATTTTCCGCTCTAAGCTTTTCGATCGCGTAACCAATTTCTTCACCGCTTAGGTCGTCAACAACAGTTTCCAAAACAGCAACACCATCGCTTATCTCAGAAAAACCCAGAATGAGCCTCAAAACATTCGGTATTTCAGTATCATAGCTCCCCGCACCGTATGAGATATTCTCAACTCTTAGAGGGGACTTGAAAACACCTTCACAGTAGTGAGCAAGTATCGCTCCAGCGGTAGGTGTTAGAAGCTCACCCTCTCCACCAAAGATGACTTCAAGCTTTGAATCTCTAAGAATTTCTAAAACTGCGGGAGATGGAACAGGATATCTGCCGTGAGAAGTCTCAACAAATCCGCTTCCAAGTCTTATCGGGCTTGCGAAGAATCTGTAACCTTTATCCATCAGTCTTCTTATTCCTTTTGCACTGCAAACTACATCGAATATCGCATCATCACTCCCCACTTCGTGAAAGACTGCATTTCTGTAATCCCTCCCGTGAACTCTTCCCTCTGCTATAGCCATCCGCTCAAAAATTTTCTTTGCATCCTCTTTAACCTTTTGCTCAAGCTCAGCCCTCTCTATCAAGTCCAGCACTTCAGAAAAATTTCTTTCAGTTTTAATCTCTTCAACAACAACTCTCCTTGCGCTTATGCCCCTTTTTTTGACTTCTTCGACTCTGAAGCTCAAGTTGAGATTTAAAGCGTCTATTGTTTCTCTCAGATCTTCTTCGCTGAGAGACAAACCAAGGAGTGATGAGAGTATCATGTCTCCGCTTGCTCCGTTGAATGCATCGAAGATCGCAACCTTCATCAAACCACCACAAGCCTTTTTATCCTTAAAATAAAAATTCTTTTAGGTGGTCATATGGAGGTCATGCTCAAAGTTAATCAAGCCTACCCAAGCGATTCGGGTAGGGGTATTGCAAGACTCGATCCAGATGCCATGATGAAGCTCCAGATCTCTCCAGGAGATGTTGTTGAGCTTGAAGGTAAGAGAAAGACCGTTGCAAAGGTCTGGGGATCTCCAAAGAGAGACTGGGGTAAGGGTATAATTCGCATCGATCATTTCACAAGAGAAAATGCAGGTGTCGGCGTAGGAGATGTGATAAAGGTAAGGAAGGCAGATTATGAGCCTGCGAGGGTTGTGATTCTAGCTCCAGTAAAGAAGATCGAAATGAGAATTTACGGGATAGATCCGGGGGAGTATTTAAAGCATCAGTTTCTAAAAAGACCTGTAGTGGAAGGGGATTTTGTTCCGCTTGTCGGATCGCCGGCGATCACAGGATTTGGTAAGTATGGTCAGCAGAACCAGGCTGTTGTTTTCGTTGCTGTGAAGACCGAGCCTAAAGGGGTTGTTATCATAGACGAAACAACAAAGGTTGTTTTCAGAGAGCATCCTGCAAAGGGATTCGAGAAAATTGGGAAAGCAGGGGTTACTTACGAAGACATTGGGGGGCTTAAAGAGGAACTTCAGAAGGTCAGGGAGATCATAGAGCTTCCGCTAAAATATCCTGAACTCTTCAAGCGCCTCGGGATTGAACCGCCTAAGGGTGTGCTTTTGCATGGTCCCCCAGGGACTGGAAAAACGCTAATAGCTAAAGCTGTGGCGAACGAGATAGGGGCAAGTTTCTTCACGATCAATGGCCCCGAGATTATGAGCAAATTCTACGGAGAGAGCGAGCAAAGACTCAGGGAGATCTTTGAAGAGGCAAAGCAGAATGCCCCGAGCATAATATTCATTGACGAAATAGACTCAATAGCTCCGAAGAGGGAAGAGGTCACTGGCGAGGTTGAGAGAAGGGTTGTCGCACAGCTTTTGACTTTAATGGATGGGTTGGAAGAGAGGGGACAAGTTATAGTGATTGGAGCGACGAACAGAATAGACGCGGTCGATCCAGCTTTGCGTCGCCCTGGAAGGTTTGACAGGGAAATAGAAATTGGTGTCCCGGACAGAGAGGGAAGATTCGAAATTCTGCAAATTCACACGAGAAACATGCCTTTGGAGCCAAAGTATCTGAGAGAATTCGTTCTTGAAGCTCTGTCGAGAGTTGCAAAGAATATCGAGGATCCAAGAATGCAGAAAGACATAGAATTCGCGATCGAGGAGGTTAGAAAGCTCGAAAACGAGGAGGAAATAAAGAGGACTTTAGCATCCATTCTAAGCCCGGAGCTTATCAGCGAGGTGGAGACCGAGATCATAAAAGAGATGCTGAAAAAGCTTGCAGATCAAACCCACGGATTCGTCGGAGCAGATATAGAGGCTTTTTGCAAGGAAGCTGCAATGAAGGCACTTAGAAGGTATCTCCCAAGGATAGATCTCGAAAGCGAAGAGATCCCAGTTGAAATTCTGGAATCAATAAGAGTCAAGTGGGAGGACTTCATTTCCGCTTTGAAAGAGATAGAGCCCTCCGCAATGAGAGAAGTGCTTGTAGAGATTCCAAAAGTTACTTGGGAAGACGTTGGTGGACTTGAAGATGTTAAGAGAGAGATCATCGAGGCTGTAGAGTGGCCTCTAAAATTCCCAGAAAAATTCAGCAAGTTTGGGATCAAGCCCCCAAAGGGGATACTGCTTTTCGGTCCTCCCGGAACAGGAAAGACGCTTATAGCAAAGGCGGTTGCAAATGAGACCGAGGCGAATTTCATAAGCATTAAGGGTGGAGAATTGCTGAGCAAGTGGCTTGGAGAGAGCGAAAAGGCGGTTCGAAGAATCTTCAGAAAAGCCCGTCAGGTTGCTCCCTGCATAATATTCTTTGACGAGATCGATGCAATCGCTCAGATGCGTGGAATAGACGAGGGATCAAGAGCGGTTGAGAGGGTTTTAAACCAGCTTCTTATCGAGATGGATGGTTTAGAGGAGCTTCACGGTGTGGTTGTGATCGGCGCAACAAATCGCCCCGATATACTCGATCCCGCACTTCTCAGACCGGGAAGGTTTGACAGGCTTGTTTACGTAAAGCCACCAGACAGAAAGAGCAGATTGGCTATATTCAAAATTCACACGAGAAAAATGCCTTTAGCGGAAGATGTTGATCTCGAAGAGCTCGCCGAGATAACTGAAGGCTATGTAGGTTCTGACATAGAAGCCATCTGCAGAGAGGCAGTTATGCTCGCACTAAGGGAGGATCCAAATGCTGAAAGAGTTGAAATGAGGCACTTCCTTGAGGCTCTGAAGAAGGTCAGACCAAGTGTGAATGAGACTATGCTCAGCTTCTACGAAAGATTCGAGGAGAAGATGAGAACTGAAAGGATAAAAGTCTCTACAAAGCCTGTTGGCTACGGCTAAGTATCGCATTTTAATTTTTCTCAAATTCCTTGGAACTTTGGGGCTAAGAAGTTGGGTGAATTTTTTAAACCAGCAGAGTTTCTAATGCTATGGATGTCGTAATTGGACTCGAAGTTCATGCGCAGTTGAACAAGCTCAGAAGTAAGCTTTTCTGCTCATGCCCCACGAATTACCACAAAAGCCCGCCCAACACTCATGTCTGTCCAGTATGCCTCGGAATGCCCGGAGCCATGCCAGTGATAAACAGAGAAGCCATAAAATCTGCAATTAAGGTTGCTCTTGCTCTGAACTCCAAGGTTCAACCGATAACCGTTTTTGACAGAAAGAACTATTTCTATCCAGATCTTCCAAAAAATTTTCAGATCAGCCAGTATGACCGCCCCCTGGCTCTTGGCGGTTATGTGACAATTGAGTCGGATGGTGGTGAGAAAAAGATACAGCTTAGGAGAATCCATTTAGAGGAGGATCCAGGAAAACTGAGCTACAAAGGCTCGATAACAACCGCAAATTACTCGCTTATCGATTACAACAGAAGCGGAATGCCACTGCTCGAAATCGTCACGGAACCCGTGATCAGCTCACCCAAAGAAGCGAGAATTTTTTTGAATAAACTCAGGATGATACTAGAATACCTCGATGTTTTCAACGGAGAGCTTGAGGGGGCAATGAGAGTTGATGCGAACATCTCAATTGCTGGCGGGGTTAGAGTTGAAGTTAAGAACATTTCATCATTTAAAGGTGTTGAAAAGGCTCTGAACTACGAAATTCTGAGGCAGAAAAACCTTTTAAAGCGGGGAAAAGCAATTGTTAGAGAAACGAGACATTTCGATGAAGCTCAAGAGATAACGGTATCTCTTCGCAGTAAAGAAGAGGAGCAGGATTATAGATACTTCCCAGAACCAGACCTGCCAGTAGTTTTCACAGAGGAGCTTCTGAAGGAGGTTGAGGGGACACTTCCAGAAATGCCTGAAGAGAAGAGGGAGAGGCTGAAAAAGGAATACGGGATCTCAGAACATTACGCAAAAGTCCTTATTCTCGACTTTAAAATGGCTGATTTCTTCGAGAGAGTTGCTAAGCTTGTAGATCCAAAGCTTGCAGTCACTTGGGTCGTCGATGTTCTGAGAGGTGAGCTGAATTACAGAGACTGGAGCTTTTACGAAGCTTTCGAGAAGTTCGCTCCAGAGGAATTTGCCAAAATGCTGAAATTTTTTGTTGAGGGAAAGATCACGGAGAAGGGTGCTGTAGAGGTGATCAGGACAAAGCTCGATAAGGGAGGAGATGTGGAACAAATCATTGCAGAGAAGAGACTATTTGCAATTCCAAAAGATGAGATCGAGAAATTCTGCAGAGAAGCAATTCAGGAGAATTCCAAAGCAGTTCAGGACTATCTCAGCGGAAAGAAGCAGGCTTTGAACTTTCTCGTCGGACAGGTTATGAAGAAGACAAAAGGCAGAGCGGATCCTGAGGAAACCGCAAAGATAATTGCGAAAATGCTCGAATGAAGCTCGCAATAGTCATTCCCGTTTCCCCTTTTGAGGATCTGAAAGTCATAGAGGAGAGCATAGAGCATGTTAAAAGCCTCAAAGCTGAGAAAATCGTCTACGTTATTGACAAAAATGGTGAAAATGACATAAGGGTTGAGCTGGCAAGAAAAAATGGCGTTGATGTTGTTGAGAGAACGGGAAGAAGGGGCAAGAGGGCGGGAGCCATAAACGATGCTATTAATTATCTGAGCCAATCAAAGCCAGATTTTGTGCTCATAATGGATATAGATACTCGAATTGATGAAAAGACTGTCGAAGCATGTATTTCCGCACTTTTAGCAGATCAAAGGGCTTACATGGCTTCAGCAAGGCGCTACATTTACAATGCCAGAAACCTCGTCTCTGAGACAATCGAGGCAGAATACAAGCTTATAAACTTCCTGCTTTCAAAAAGCGCTTTTAAGCAGTTCAACGGCATGATAGGGGTTGTTAGATATGATATCCTCTGCAAAGGTCTGAATGAGACTGCGATTGCAGAGGATGCGGATTTCGCAACAAGGATGCATGCAAATGGACTTAAAGCACTTCTTGTCGACGGAAAGATCTTTGAGCAGGCTCCGTTTAGCTGGAAAGAATTTTACAGCCAGAGGAAAAGATGGTATTTCGGAGGTCTGCAACTCTGGAGGTATCGAAAGGAAATGAAGAAAGCTGAGAGGAATGTGAGAATTTCTTGGTATCTGGCAATTACAATAACCTATTTCCCGATAATAATGCTCCCATTTCTGCCTCTCTCAATACCCCTTATATTGGCCCACTATCGCAAGATCTCCAAGTTAAAGGTATTCTTTGGGCTCATAATTTACACTTTCGTTCTTCAAGCTTCAGCCATTTCCGCTTTTCTTGATTACATTAGAGGAAAGGAGGTTGAGTGGAATGCGATTAGAAGGGTTTAGTTTGCTTCTACTGCTTTTACTCCCTGCTCAGGGTTATGAGATTACGATTATACTGACGAATTACGACTCGAACGCGACCCTTACAGTTTACAATGGAACCGAAGAGGTATTCAACAACTTTGTCTTCTCGGGTGACAGAATCTCCTTGGCTGAAGGAAACTACGTATTTGAGCTTAATGCTCTCAACAAGACGTTCATAAAAAGGCTTCAGATAAGTAATAATGAGACTGTTGAGTTCAATCTGGGTTTTACAAATTCTACAGATAACCTGAGTGTTATGTTGCACTCCAGCATTCTGCAGAACGGGAGCGTCGATGAAGTGATCGTGGTTGCAAACAATGGTAAGCTTAACTTTGAGGGAGATCTGACAATTCCAATGCCTGAATTCACCGACTTAAAGATAATAGCGAAGAACCTTGACTTCCTGAGCTTTGAGATATCCAATAATTCGATCACGTTCAAATCATTGCTCGTCCCTGAAAATGCATCGGGGAGCATAAGAATCCACTACATTCTGACCTCGAATGAGATCGTCCGAGACTTGAGGAACGAGAAGGTGATCATAATTCCCTCAGCAGAGGTGCTGGAATACAGAAACCTGAGCTATAAGCTTCACGAGTTTGATGGAGAAAAGATACCTTTGCTCGAGGGAAATGGAAGCTACTACATCAAGTTCAAATTCGTTGAATACTCTCTATCACCGATCGCCTTGTTCGCCATATTGCTGATCTCCGCTTCTCTCTTCTTTGTCTTCTTCGAAAAAAGGGGAGGGTGGAAGGAGTAAAGTTATAAAAACTCTGTCTTAATTTTTTCATCGAGGAGTTCGACAGGCTTATAGATAAGCTCAGGATAAAGGAAAAGGGAGAAGAGGATAGGAAGATCTACGCAGAAGTGCTGGATCTGAGAACGCTTAGGACACTCTATAAACTTTCGAAGAAGTATATCAAAGCCTTGGGAGGTGTGATCAGCACGGGAAAAGAGGCAAATGTTTTTTACGCTGACGGAATTTACGAGGGTAAGGTTGTACCGATGGCTGTAAAGACATACAGAATCGAGACGAGCTCCTTTGATGATCTTGACGAGTATATTTTCGGGGACAAAAGGTTCGATTACAGGATATCGCACAAGGATAAGATCTTCCTATGGACTGAAAAGGAGTTCAGAAACCTTGAAAGAGCATACGAAGCAGGAGTTCGAGTCCCTAAACCTTATGCTTACATGAAGAACGTTTTACTCATGGAATTCATTGGCGAGAACGAAATTCCCGCCCCTACGCTTGTTGAGATCCGCAAAGAACTTGTGGAACTTGATGTTGAAGGTATTTTCAGCGATATTCTGGACAATATAAAGAGGCTTTACTCGAAAGCAGAGCTTGTTCATGCGGATCTCAGCGAGTACAACATAATGCTCCTCGACAAGCCCGTGATCATCGATATGGGTCAAGCGGTGCTCAGAGACCATCCAAAGGCAATGGAGTTTCTGAAGAGAGATATAAAAAACCTCGTTAGATTTTTCCGCAAGTTCGGAGTAAAGGAGGACGAAGAACAGATATATGAAGAGATCGTAGGTGGAGATGATGAAGCTTGAGATCGAAGTGCCGGAAGACAGAGTAGGAGTAATCTTGGGAAAAGAAGGAGAAATGAAGAAGAAAATAGAAGAGAAATGCGGTTGCAAGATCAGTGTGGCTAATAATGTTGTAACCGTTGACTGCCCCGACAGCCTGAGCTTGATGAAGGTGAAGAATGTAATAACTGCAATTGCAAGGGGTTTTAGTGCAGAAAACAGTTTGAAACTGCTCGATAATGAAGAGCTCATTTTCGAATCGATAGATCTCTCCCAAGTAATTCCCGATAAATCACTTCAGAGGATTCTCGGACGGATCATAGGAAAAGAAGGCACTATGAAAAAGCAGATTGAAGACATGCTGAACGTAAATGTTAGCATATATGATAAATTCGTATCGCTAATTGGCGAGTTCGAGAACGTGATGGTGGCAAGAGAAGCGATAAATATGCTAATAAACGGAGCACAGCATTCTACAGTGATAAAATTCATAGAAAGAAAAAGAAGGGACTTAAAATCGGACTTCAAATTATGAGCTGGCTGATCATAACGGAAAAGCAGAACGCAGCAGAAAGAATTGCAACTATACTCTTCAAGGATGTAAAAAGAATGAAAAAGAGTAAGATACTCTATTATTACTCCCCATCAAGCGATGCATACGTTCTCGGACTAAAGGGACACATTTTAGAACTCGACTTTCCCAAAAAGTTCAGAAGCTGGACGAAGACGAATCTTTTAGAGCTGATAAATGCAGAACTTATAAAGGAAGAGAAAGAGAAGGAGATAATTTCATTGCTTAGAGAACTCGCAAAAAACGCTGAAAGGGTCACGATTGCAACTGACTATGATAGAGAAGGCGAGCTAATAGGCGTTGAGGCTCTGGAGATCATATCAAGGGATGGTTTGAAGGTTGAAAGGGCTAAATTTAGTGCAATCACTAAGGAAGAGATAATAAAAGCCTTCCAAAACCCTACTCAGGTGGACTTCAATCTCGCCTACTCAGCATTAGCTAGACAGAAGATCGATCTCATATGGGGAGCGGTTCTCACGAGGTTCATTTCTCTCAGCTCTAAAAGGCTTGGAAAGGATTTTCTGAGTGTTGGAAGAGTTCAAACACCTACACTTAGGCTTATTGTTGAAAGAGAAAGAGAAATAGAGAATTTCAAGCCAGAAAAATTCTATGAACTGTTTTTAGATTTTGAGAACTTCACCGCCAAGCATCCCGAGAGGTATAAGGATTCGGAGAAAGCCAAGGAAATCCTTTCTAAAATTGGAGATCATGTGATTGTTAAAAACTTCAGCTCCACCAAAAAAACCGAGGCAAAACCTATTCCGTTTAACACTACGGAATTTCTCAGAGCGTCTTCAATCTTCATGCCCCCTCATATGGCTATGAGTATCGCTGAGAACCTTTACATAAATGGCTATATAAGCTACCCAAGAACAGATAACACAGTCTATCCTTCCTCTTTAAACTTAAAAGAGATTGCAAAAGCCTTTTTAGATAGCGATTTCTCCAGAGAGGCAAAGATCGTTTTGAGTCAGAAGGAGATAAACCCTTCAAGAGGAAAAAAGGAAACCACTGATCATCCTCCGATCTATCCCACTGCAGTTGCAAGTCGAAAAGAACTCTCAGCAAATGAATGGAAGATATACGAGCTGATTGTCAGGAGATTTCTCGCAACCTTGGCGGAAAATGCAATTTGGGAAATAAGAAGCGCTGAACTTGAAAGCAACGGAATAAAATTCCTCGCGAGCGGTAGAAGTTTACTGAAAAAGGGCTGGAGGGAGATCTATATTTACTCGAAAGCGGAAGAGGTAAATTTGCCTTTGCTCAGGATTGGAGAGAAGATTCTGATCAAAAATAAAAGGCTTGAAGAGAAGGAGACAAAACCTCCGCCGAGGTTCAGTCCGGCAACGCTGATCAAGCTTATGGAAAAGCTAAATCTTGGAACAAAATCCACGAGGCATGAAATAATCAAGAAACTTCTCAGCAGAGGCTATATTGACGGAAATCCCTATCGTCCAACGCAGATCGCATTCTCAGTAATAGACGTGCTGAAAGAGAGAGCGGAAACAATAACACTTCCCGAAATGACTGCAAAGCTTGAAGAAGAGATGGACAAAATTGCAGAAGGCTCTAAAAAAGAGGTAGAGGTAGTTATGGAGTCAAGAAGGATGCTTTACGAGATACTCAGGAATATAGGAGAGGAGAAGGTAGCGATTAAACTCAAAGAGGGAATAAAGAAGGATAAAATCGTTGGAAAATGCCCTAAATGTGGAAAAGATATCGTGATCAGAAAATCAAGAATCGGAAAGAGATTTATCGGATGCACTGGATATCCTGAGTGCGATTTCAGCTTACCTCTGCCACAGAAGGGTTCAATTTATATCAGTGCAAAGACATGCGAAGAACACGGAATGAGAATTCTCAAAATAAAGGGAAAGAAAACTTGGAGCTTCTGTCCCATCTGCAATTACAACGAGTTCTTAAAGTCTCAGAAAAAGTCTTAGGGACGTATTACTCTAAAGAGTTCATCCACAACCTTTAAAACGCTTTTACCTCGCTCTGTGAGGCAGTAATTTTCATTATCTTTCGAAACCAATCCCAATTTTATGAGAGACTTTAAATGACGGTCGATTATGCTCGGATTTAGCCTCGTATCAAACATGAGGTGTGAAAACTTCTTTGGCCCTGCTTTTAGGGAATTTAAAAGGTCAGCCACGCCCCTCCTCGAAATTACCTTCAAAATTTCCCTCGTGTCATCTTCTTCGCCTTCGTTCGAAGTGGAGGGCATTAAACACGATACCGTATGCGACTTTTTAACTTTGCCCTTTATGATCTTCTAATTTCAATGATGAAAACAACTGGAAAAGATTAATATTTGCCTCCAAAGTTTGATCATGAAAGCTGGCTCGCTTGCATCAAATCCGAACAAGCCAAGGTTGATGGAAGTCCTTCTTAAAGGGGAGATGAATGAAGAAGAGCTCCTGAGGAAGATTAGACTACCGGCAAAGACGATTGAGAGTCTATTAAGGGAGCTCATAGAAGAGGGTTTCGTTATTCGGAGCGGAAATGCCTACAAGATAACTGAAGAAGGAAAGAGAGCTCTTAAGTCTTTAAGAGAGGATGCTGGAGGAAAAAGAAGGTAAGGAGGAGCATATTTTTATTCTGAGGAACTTAATCGAAATCAGAATACCAAAAAAAGATTACGAAAGGCTTTCAAAGAAGTATTCGAAAGAATATATAATCTCGAACTACGAAAACAAGAAAGTTTTGAACAGGGTAACGGGAAGAGAGCTCGTCTTCGTAACGAAGGAAAATGCTATCCCGTTATTCGGCCATTCTGCATTTGGGATCATTGACAGAGGGACAAATCTTCTGCAAGTGAGGTGCATTTCAGGTTGCAACCTCAACTGTGTATTTTGCAGTGTTGACGAGGGGAGAAAGAGCGCAACGAGAAGAACAGACTTTATAGTTGATCCCGATTACATGCTTGAAGCATTAGAAAAGGTTGTGAAGTTTAAAGGAGAGAGAATAGAGCTTCACTTCGATGGCCAAGGAGAGCCGGGGCTTTATCCCTATCTGGAATACCTCGTTGAGAGGGCAAGCAAGATCAAAGGAGTAGAAGTAATTTCGATGCAAACAAACGGAATACCGCTAAATGAGGAGAGAATCTCCCAGCTTGAGGGGAAGATGAGCAGAATTAACCTTTCCTTAAGTGCTCTAAGCGAAGAAGTTTCAAAAAAGCTTTGTCCGGGCTATCCGCTGAAAAAGGTATTGGAGGTTGCAGAAATGATCGCAAATAGTAAAATAGACTTGCTGATCGCCCCTGTGTGGGTTCCTGGATACAATGATGATGAAATTCCAAAGCTGATAGAATTCGCTTTGAAGATTGGTGCAGGAAAAAGATTTCCTCCCCTCGGAATTCAGAAATACATTCCATACCATTTCGGAAG
>JASKJN010000058.1 GCA_030153385.1 Archaeoglobaceae archaeon | reverse complement strand
CAGGATTCTTGAGGGCTATCGTGGTTTTAGGGCTGATGTTGATGCGATTGCGGAGCTGATTGTCAAGGTTGGAGAAATAGTTGAAAGTGAGGGCGTTGTCGAGATGGATCTGAATCCTGTGTTCGCGAACGAGAAAGGTTGCTTTGTTGCGGATGCGAGGATTGTTAAGGGGAGGAGAAGAAGCTTTGATTACGATCTGAGAGACATAAGCTTCTTCTTCACGCCGAGAAGCGTTGCTGTTGTCGGCGCGTCGAGAACTCCTGGAAAGCCTGGGAACACTATAGTTTGGAATTTGAAAACGCATGGTTTTAAGGGCAAGATATACCCTGTGAATCCAAATGCAGATGAGATCTACGAAATGAAATGTTATCCATCGGTTAAAGACGTGCCAGACACAATTGACGTCGCCATAATCGCGGTTCCCGCAAGACTCGTTCCAGAGGTTTTGAGGGATTGTGCGGAAAAAAGAGTTAAAGGTGTCGTGATCTTAAGCTCTGGATTCAGCGAAGAAGGCGAGGAAGGGGCTAAGATCGAAAAAGAAGTTATTAGAATAGCCAAAGAAAGTGGAATCCTAATACTTGGCCCAAATACCACTGGAGGACTTAATACCGAAACGGGATTCATAACAAGCTTTGCACCACTTTTAGGAGTTAACAAAGGAAATATAGGCTTAATTGCACAAACTGGATTGTTCTTGGGCGTTTTGATGGTTTCTATCATCTCAAATCATCCAAGTGTGGGCTTCAGCAAGATCATCGGGATGGGGAACAAAATAGATGTCCAAGATCATGAAGCCCTCGATTTTCTGCTAAGAGATGATAAAACGAGCGTTGTGGGAATCTACATGGAGGGTATAAGGAACGGAAGAGCTTTTTACAATGTTGCAAGGAATGCGAATAAGCCTGTTGTTGTCTTCAAGACAGGCAGAAGCGAATATGGAAAGAGAGCTGCGATGAGCCACACCGCTTCCATTTGCGGAGATGATGAAATCTTTGATGCGGTATGCAAACAAGCAAATCTTATAAGAGTCTTCAGCTTCGATGAACTTTTGGACGTTGCAAAGGCTTTAGCTTTCCAGCCCTTGCCAAAGGGAGATAGGGTTGGGGTTATACACTATACCGGCTCAGGCTGTGTGCAGTCTGCAGATGCAGTATTCTTCTCAGGTTTAAAGCTTGCAGATTTCAAAAAAGAGACTTTGGAGAGAATCAAGTCTGTGAGCCCAGAATGGCATGGCGTCAACAATCCGGTTGACATATGGCCAATGATCGAATACTTTGGCGTCGAGAAGACGTACAATACCGCAATGGAAGCTATTCTGAGCGATGAAAACGTTGATTCGATGGTTGTTGCAATGGACGTTGGCCCCTTCTGGGGAGACTACAAACCAGACTTCGAGAAGCTGAAATCCTTCGGTAAGCCGATTTACTTCGTTCTTGAAGGAGAGAGAAATGCGGTTTTTGAGGAGAAGAATAAATTCGAGAAGAATGGATTTCCAGTTTATTCGAATGCAATCAACGCCATTCAAGTTCTTGGAAAAGTAACGAGATATACATTGAAAAAATATGATTATACACGAGAATAGGCCAAAATACGACTTCTGGATAAAGCTTGCACTCTCACTCGCTCCCACGTTAATCGCTGTTCTTCTTTTTCTGATCCATTACAACTTCATACCATCTGAAAATGAATACGAGGCCAAAATGGGAGAAAACATTCTTTTTGCATCGCTCATAGGAATTATGGCACTCTACTGGCTTATATTGCCAAGAAAATACGAAATACATGAGGACAGAATAAAAATCGTTATGGGTGCCTTCTCATACACTGTTGAACTGAAAAGCATTTCAGAAGTTAAAAGAGCTGAGAGCTGGAAGGTCTTTGCATACAAAGGAATAAGATTTGCGACATCTGCAAAAAATGCGGTTGAAATAAAAAGAAAAAAAGGTGTTAGCATTTTAATATCCCCAAGCAATCCCGAGCTCTTCATTGAAATTTTGCAAAGAACTATGAGTGATGCTATGAGGTGTCACTAAATGTTGACTTTCAGGGGCAGATCTTATCAATCCGCAAGTTGACAAAAACTTGTGAAATGCATTGTCTGCGGTAAGGAGAGTGAGTTCAAGATCTGTGGGGAGTGCTTGATCGAGAGAGAGAAGATTGTAGACATCGATAAATTTATTTTAGAGATTTGCAGTAAGTGTAATTCCATCAAAATCGGGCGAGAGTGGCTGAAAATAGAACTTGAAAAAGCTCTTGAAAAAGCTATCTTGGATAACCTCCGACACTCCCATGATTTCGAAGTGAGGGGGATTAGAATTCAAGACAGGTTTGCAATATTAAGAGGCATTCTAAACGGAGATCTTGTGGAGATAAGCGTTCCTATCAGATATTCCATTCACAGAATCTCATGTCCAAGGTGCTCAAGGGAAAGCGGGGGTTATTACGAATCGATCATCCAGATCCGCGCGGTTAAAAGACCTCTGAGAAAGGAGGAAATTGAGAGGGCAAAAGAAATCGTTGAAAAGGCGATTAGAGAAAGTGAGGGGGAAAAGGACTTTATTTCAAAATTCGAATTTAATAAAAATGGTATTGACGTTTACTTTGGAAGTAGAAAGCTCGGGGAGAAGGTTTCAAGAAGGATTGCAGATGAACTTGGTGGAAGGATTTTTGAAAGCAAAAAATTGCACAAAAAGATCGACGGAAGAGATTCCTACCGCTTCACATTTCTCGTAAGGCTTCCGGAATACGAGGAAATGGATATAGTTGTTAAGAAAGATACGTTATACGTCGTTAAAAATGCCCGAACAGGCAAAGGGATCGATCTTTTGAGCGGAAAATATGCAAATGTTTTAAACACAGAGGTTGCGGTTAAGAAAAGCTCTTTTGGCTGGGGAATAATAACAAACCTCGACGAGACATCCGCGGAGGTTATGACTGAAAAAGGAGAGATCTTAATCGTTGAAAGACCTTTTGGTGCTGAAATCGGAAAAGAGGTTTACGTGTTCGAGTACAAGAACAAAAAATATGCATTTCCAACAGATCTATGAAAGCAGTGAAAGTCCGGAAAGAGAAGGCAGAGGAAATTAGAATACTGGCTGAGAAAATTGGTGCAAAAGATAGGAAGAGATTTATAAAAGTTTCAGGAGATTTTGTGGAGATTCCCATTCTGGATGGATACGAAGAGTATTTCAACGACTTTGAAATCATTGAACAGACATCTCCAGTAGAGAACCCAAAAAAAGGTTTTCTGGAGATCCTTGAAAATTCTGTTCCGAGAGAACATCTCAAGTTCATCCCTACAAGCTACAAGGTCATCGGAGACCTTGCAATCGTGAAACTGAGAGAAGAAGTCAATGAATATGCAAATGAGATTGCAAACGCAATAATGGCGTCGAATCCAAGGATAAGGGCGGTTTGGAGGGATCTGGGAAAGGAGGGGATGATTAGAAAGCCCAAACTTGAGCTTCTTGCAGGAAATGGGAGCGAAACTGTGCATGTTGAAAACAACTGTCTTTTCAAGCTTGATCTAACGAAGGTCATGTTCAGCCTTGGAAATCAGCATGAAAGGCAAAGAGTTGCAATGATGTCTGAAGGAGAGACAGTCGTGGATATGTTTGCTGGTATAGGCTACTTCACTATTCCGATTGCAAAAAATGCTGAGAAAGTTTATGCAATTGAGATAAATGCAGATGCCTACAGATATTTGTTGGAGAACATTCGCTTAAATAAACTTAAAAACGTCATACCCATCCTTGGCGACTCCATGTTTGTTACCCCCGAGAGCGTTGCGGATAGAGTCGTGATGGGGCATATATTCTGCCAGGATTTTCTCGAGACCGCAATTAAAGCTCTCGATAAAAAAGGAATTTTGCACTACCACGAATCTACACCTTTGAAAGTGCTCGATAGACCAGTGATACGAGTGCAAAAGGCTTGCAGAAGGCTTGGAAAAGAATGTAAAATACTTAATTTGCGGAAGGTCAAAAATTACGCTCCCGGAGTTGTGCATGTCGTGGTTGACGCTTTCGTCTACTGAATTTCTTTCTGAGCGGTTATCATCTTGTGGTTAAGAACGCCTCTCGTTGCAGAAATTCTGTCCACGAGCTTCTTTATCTCCTCCATGTTGCCCTTAACGACTATGATCTCGAGGCACTGCTCTTCGCTCAGATGGATATGCATGTTCGATGAAATTATGCTTGCAAACTGGTGCTGAAGCGAGATGATTGCATCGCTTACCCCTTTCACACGATGGTCATATACAACAACGAGAACTCCGATAACGTCGCCCTTTTCACTTTCAAGCCATTTGTAATCTGATATATAGCCACGAATTGCATCTCTTATTGCCTCACTTCTCGAGGAGTAGCCACGATTTTTTATTATCCTGTCGAAATCATCCAAGAGATTTTTCGGCAGGCTCACACCTATTCTTGTTATTCCTTCTTCCATGAGAATTGGTTCACATTTAATTATAAAAACATATCTCTACTCGACAATTCGAATAATCTCCCCCATTCCCTTGCTTCTGCTCTCCCTGAATATGAACTTCTGACCCTTAAAAACGCAATGTGGGTGGTATTTAAACCTGATTCTAACCCTGTCCCTGTCTCCCGCCCTCAGATACCCCTTCTCAATCGATTTAAATGTAACAGTCTCCGCTATCGTCTCAGAGTGAAGCACGGGCTCGTATCCGGGCTTTATTAGAGTGGGATGGGTGAAAACATAAACTTCTGCCTCAAACTCCCTTACCGCCCTTGGAAGTTTCTTGCTGAGAACCATACCCCTACGGATCTCCTCGAACTTTACTCCCTTAAGTGCAATTCCCACGACATCTCCGAACTTAGTCTTGCTTATTCTGTAGTGGTGCATCTCTATGCTTACAACCCTCACCTGCCTAAAAGTGCCATCATCAAATGGACCTATGAACACATCCTCTCCCTCTCTCAGCTCTCCAGACTTAACGCTCCCGCTCACTACCGTTCCAACGCCAGTAACCTTGTAAACTTTGTCGATATACATCAGGAATTCTTTTTCCGCAGTATATCTCTTCGGAAGTCTGTAGAGCAGTTCTTCAAGAAGATCGTATCCCTCAAGCGTAACCGCAGAAGTTTCAATGATCGGAACTATGTATTTATTCTCCGAAATGAACTTCGATACCTTTGCCACATCTTTACTGTCCTTGATCAAAAAAGGTATCCTGCCAACAGATCTCAAAAGGTTAGAAGTCTGAGAGACTGTATCCTTTAGCTTCTGCTCGCTTACCATGTCCACCTTCGTAATTGCAACTATAACTGGCAATTCCATTGCTAGGAGTATTCCAAGGTGTTCTCTTGTTGTCCTCATAACTCCATCGTTCGCAGCGATCACGAGCAAACCGTAGTCTATTTTCTGGCCCAATAGACCGCGAATCGTGGTTCTAAGCCACGGCTCATGCCCAACCGTGTCAACGAAGCTTACGAGTTTCTCAGCCCTCTCGACTATCCTCGCCTTCTCCTCTTTGCTCATGGGATTCTTCAGTCTCAGAATTTTCCCATCCTTAAAGCCTAAAACAGCAAAGCTCAGCTCAGCACTGAGACCGCGTTCTATTTCGTGCTTTAAAACATCGAGAAAGATCCTGGTTGCCCCATCACCATCGTCAGAGAGTCCTGTGATAAGAGAACCAACAAGCGTTGACTTTCCATGGTCCACGTGTCCTGCTGTGCCAATCAGAATATGCTCCCGCGCGTTCGACTTTATGATCTCAACTATCCCTACGTAGCCACCGTTAACGCTGTACTTCTCCAAATTTCCGATTTCAGCTTCGATCTCTTTTGCTATCTTTCCCAACACTTCCACAGTTTCCTTAAACCTGCTTTCGTCTATACCCTTAATAACTCCAGAATCCGATACTCCAATGACGTAATATGCCCTGCCCTTCCCCATGATCACCCTGTGGTTCATCTGGCAGGCAAGCTGTCTAAAGCGATTCTCCCTAAGATGGGTCGAGTTCAAATACTCCTTGAACTCAACATTCTCACCTTCACCCCTCTCTAAGAGGCTTGTAAGTTTTTCCACAAATCCTGTGATAGTTAAAAGATTTAATCCTTATGGATTTGCTTAATAAGCTTTTAATAAAAACTTGTGGAGATATGAAGGGATATATTTATCTTCAGCGAACTCTATATTATGAGAGCGAGCTGGAAGGGTTTGATAAGTTTTGGTCTGGTATCGATACCAGTGAAAGCCTACAATACCGCGGTGCCAAAGGAGATAAAATTCACACTTCTTCACTCGAAAGATGGCGGAAGAATAAGGTATAAGAAGTATTGCGAGAAATGTAAAGAGGAAGTCATGGACGAGGAAATAACTAGAGGGTATGAAATCTCAAAAAATGAATATGTGATTCTTACAGACGAGGATCTGGAAAAGATCCCACTCAAGAGCACCAAGAGCATCGATATAAGACAATTCTTTGAACCTTCCGAGCTTGGAATTATCTACTACAGCCAGTTCTACTACTTAGTCCCGGAGAAAGGGGCAGAGAAACCTTACTATCTACTGAAAGAAGCCATGAGAGAAACAAAGCTCATGGGTATAGGTAAGATCGCAACGAAGGGAAGGGAGGGGCTTGTGGCCTTGAGGGAATTCAATGGAGGGATTCTTTTGGCAAATCTCCACTATATCGACGAAATTCGAAGTCCAAGGGAGATACCAAACTGGGACGTAAAGGCGGAAATTAGCAAGGAAGAACTCGAGCTTGCAATAAAGCTCGTGATCGCGATGAAGAAACCACTAAAGCTCGAAGAATTCAGAAATGAATATAAAGAGGCTCTTATGAAACTTATAGAAGCGAAGCTCTCTGGCAGAGAGGTTCTCGTGGTAGAAGAGGTTCCGACAGCGAGATCGCTGATTGATGCACTCAAAGCAAGCCTGGAGGCTGTCAAATGAGCTGGTTTGAAGAGAAAATAAGGCCGATGCTTGGAGTCAAGGGGAAACCTTTCAGCAGTCCTGACCATATTTTCGAGATAAAATGGGACGGTACAAGGGCGATAGCGTTTGTTGACTTAAAAAACGAAAGGATGAGGATTCAGAACAGGAGATTGATGGAGATAGGCTATAGATATCCCGAGTTCGAACTATTTGATTTTGTTTCAGAAAATGCTGTGCTTGATGGAGAAATTGTCGTCTTTGAAGGTGAAAAACCTTCTTTCTACTTGCTACAGCAGAGAGATCACGTTGAGAGTAAGTTCAAAGCTTCAATTCTGGCAAAGAAAATTCCAGCGAACTACCTCGTCTTCGACGTTATCTATACGGAAACAAATGGTTGGCTGTTTAAAACTCCACTGGAAAAGAGAAAGGAGATACTTTCACAGATAAGCTCGGAAACGAAGAGAATAGCGCTGGTTGATTACGTTGAAGGGAAAGGGGAGGAACTTTATGAGAGGGTAAGCAAAGCAGGGCTTGAGGGAATTGTGGGAAAAAATAAATTCAGCCCTTACCTTGCGGGAAAGAGATCTGATTTCTGGGTTAAGATCAAGAAGAGAAACACTGGAGACTTCATAATCGTTGGCTGGCTTGAGGGCGAAGGTGAGAGAAGTGGGACATTTGGCTCGTTGATCTTGGCACTGAAATCTGGAAGCGATTACCTGCATGTTGGTCAGGTGGGCACAGGCTTCGATTACGAATTTTTGCATTGGTTCTCAAAGAAACTTAAAGAGATCGAAATAAGCGAACCCTATTTCCCAATCGAAGCTCAAAGACCTGTGCACTGGTGCCAAGCAATTTATGTTTGTGAAGTCGAGTTTCTTGAGCTAACAGCAGATCTAAAACTCAGAGCCCCTGTTTTTCTCAGACTACGGGAAGACAAAACACCGGAAGATTGCAGGCTGGAAGATTTAAAAAATTAATAAAAATTTTTAAAGTATCGGTGGCCACAGGAAGGCAGGTGCAATTCCACTGAGCTCCGGCACAGACGCGAAGATCAGCCCGAGAACCGCGATCAATGCAAATATTAGACATAGAACATATAGGACCAGCAGGAGATTCTGGCTTTCTTTTCCCCACGCAGCAGGGATCAGTGCTAGGAATATAAGGAAGAGCATTAGCACAACCAAGAACAGAGTTAAGCTGACGGTGGCAAAGACGATTGCCAAACCAAGCGAGAAAACTGCATAGCCGATCGAAATCGGCCCAAGGACTCTGCTATCTCCCTTCCATCGAACCATTGTGCCAAGAGCCATCCAGAACAAACCGTAGCCTCCAAAGGTAGCTGCATTGACCGTACTATTCCCAAGAGCAAAATATAGGCTTGCAATTAGCTCTGCAACTCCTGCAACCCATAAAAACCAAGCAGACTGGCTTGCACTGAGCTCTCCTGCTCCCTCTTTTGGCTTTATCACTTTGGCAGAAAGGATCAATGTTGCCAAACCGACACAAAGTCCAAGCAGACCCAAAGCTGCATATATCTCTTGTGCCATAAACATTCTATAAAAAATTTCGGATATTTAAGCTTTATGCTCTTTAATGACTTTGGGACAAAATTACCTCACCACCCTAACAGCAAACACATTGTGCCACAGCCCAACAGCAAACAAAGCCATCTCTCTCCTGTCCTCCCTCC
>JASKJN010000057.1 GCA_030153385.1 Archaeoglobaceae archaeon | reverse complement strand
TCTTCGCATGCCTTGTTCCAGAACCTGACGGTTTTGTCTGAATCCATCATCACAACAGCCACAGGTATTGAATTCAGAATATTCTCTACCAATCTCTGTGCGTCTCTTGCCTCCTCCTCCTTCTGCTTCGCAAGTTCTAAAGCCCGTTTTGCCATCTCTTCCTGCTCTTTAATCTTCGTGACATCCACAAAGAAACCCACCATACCTTGTAGCTCACCATCAACGTATACTGGCGCGCCAGAAGTGAGCATGAACAGCTCTCTGTCCTTTATTAAATACTTCAGCTCAACCCCTTCATATTTTCTTCCACCTTCTTCAAGCGCCCTCTCGATGGTTGTCTTCATTCCGACATCAGCAAGTGTTTTAGTGCGCTCTTTATCTGCGTAGAAAATTTCTGATGGCCTCTTGCCGATGATCTCTTCTATTGGTCTTTGGAACATCTCTGCAGAAGCTTCATTAACGTAGCGGATTACCCCTTGCCTGTCAATGAAGTATATGTCCAGCGGTTTTGGAATAGCTCGGAAAATTGCATCAAGTAGCTTTCTTGATTTCTCCAGTTCTTTCTGCAGGTTTTGTATCTTCTTTTCTCTTTCTTTTATTTCTTTTTCTAAAAAAGCCACCCTGTCTTCTATCTTCTTTCCAAGCCCTTCAATATCTATATTTGTGGAGTTCGCACTCATAAGCGATAAGTGGAGATGCTAAAAGAAAAGTATTTTCGCCAAAATTGAAATTTCGATTTTGTATTTTCTGAGATTTAAGTCTTTTTCTGCCAAAAACTTCTTCAATTCGTTTTTATTGCCTGTTTGGTGGGGTTAAGGACTGTTAAACTACTTTCTCATCTCCCCTAACTCCTTTGAGTTATTATTTAGAAATCACCCCCAAACCTTGAAATTTATTAATCTGAAGGCGAGTTCAAAAAGGCTTCAGAATTCAAGCTTTGATCCATAATGGGAAACCGGCTCTTTATATTGACCCAAGAACCAAAATAATGGATTTTTCTCTCCGAATAATCTAATTAGTTCAGCTAAAATCAATGTCTCGAGCGATTTAATTGCCAGAGAAACTGTAGAGACTTTGGACAGGATTATCGACCCAAGAGATGTTCGAACTTTCAATCCCCGTTTTCAGGGGTCTTACTTTGCTACGGCTATCAAAAAATTTTGCAAATCAAAAAATATAAGCTTTTCGCGTCTCTTTCAGTAACACCAAAAGAATACTTCAAAGCTGGTGTGGGGTTTAAAAAGGGACACCGCAAGCATATAAGACAAAAAATTTCTTGATGCAGAATTTTAAATCAAAAAAATTCGAATAAAAACCATTTCAGCAAGAATTTTGCTCTATAAAAATTGAGAAGCTTGCAGAATCCTTATCTCTTTTCAAAGTATACAATACAGTGTATAAAATAATCAGCCAAAATCTTAAGGATGCGAAATTTTATTGCTCGCTTTGAGCTTTAGCTGAAACTTGCAAAATCCAGAAACTTGGCTTGGATTTGCAAAAAGCCTTATTGGTTAAATAAAATTTTTTATTAGCCAAAATTCCAGAAAATCGATTTTTATAAAGCTTCCCAGCATCAGCTTGCTTATTGATATTCTATAGCTAGATTTGATGTGAAAAAGTGTTATTAGTTGGGGAGATCTTAAAAAATCTAAAACCGAAGCTTGCCCTGGCTCCAGCACCAACCAGACTTTAAGAGCTTCTCCAATTTATCGCATTCTCGTCAGCTTCATGTACTTTGTATGTCACAAAACCCGTGATTAGCAAAACAAATCAGCCAGGGCCCGGATTTGAACCGGGGTCAGCGGATCTGCAGTCCGCCGCATAGCCTCTCTGCCACCCTGGCTTAAATTCTGTAGGCTTCAAATTTAAAAAAATTTTGGTTTTATTGAGTGAGATCGAATATCAAGGTTTCCCCATTCTTAACCTGCGTCTCCGAAACTGTAAGGCTTTTAACGATCTCTCCCGCCTTAAACGTGTAGGGTGTTATCGGCTTCGTTTCATAGGTCGTGTCATGTGAATAAGGCAATATAACGCTGTAAGTTCCATTTTCAACCTTAACCTTTGCGTAGTATTCAAAAGTTCTGTTTTGATTCGTTTTTATCGTTGCATTGATCTCAACGAACTCTGAGCTCGCACTTCCTGTTACGACAACACCTTTAACTCTTTCAAAGATCTTAACGTATCCAGTGGCGTTCAGTTCCACAGGGATTCCCGTTTTTTCCTCGTAAAGATTCTTGTAGATGAACTTGATCATAATTTCCTGAGCTGAAAGGCTTGGAGTCATTCCATACATCGCTCTCTGGTATGAATCCTGTATTGCGATTGTCATCGGGTCAATCACCCCCAAGTAACCCATGTAATACTTCCACTCGTCGCTTGGCTCGCTTTCATAGATCAGGCGATAATGGGATAAACCAGATCCGTCAAGCATGTGCAGTTTCGCTTCCATTGAGTTGTAATAAGCCTCTGTCATGACTCTCATAGGTACGAATGCATTCATGGGTATGTCGTATCCATGACCTATGCCTACACGCCCATCTGGGGTTACGAAGAGATATCCATCGTAGTATTTTGCGTATGCGGTATCAAGATCTCCTTCAGCCCACACAGCCATTGCGTAAAACTTTCCAGTAGCCATCTCTATGTCGCTCACAACGTATCTAACATTTAGATGCTCAGCAACCTGCTCAGCATAGCTCTCATTCTGAGCAACAAAAAACGGAGCAGCCCCCGGAATGTTATTGTAGAAGTTGCCTATGCCCTGCTGGAACGGATTTGCAACAGCCATTCTCTTTCCAATCGCAAGTATCCAATGCCCGTAATCCCACCAGCTTATAACTCCGTAGGTATCGAATGGATACTCGTATTTCTCACCGGTCTTTCCGGGGGAGTATAGTTCATAGTAATACTCCTCATAGCCTGTGTCTGGGGTGTTGTTCCTCAGCCATTCCATCGCATCGAACCACTGCTTGTTTAAAGCCCCAACGCCTTTGCTCTGAGGTTCCGCCATCCACCAGTAAGTCGGGTATATAACAAAGAATGCTAAAAGAATTGCGACTGCGACTCTGAAATAACTAATCCTCTCCTTGCCCTTTGTTTTTTCATTCCTTATCGCTCTGTATAAATGTAGCTTTTCAAACAGCAGATCCAAAGCAAGCGCTGAATAGATGGCTGAAACTGCTGCGAAGTAGTATGCAAACCTGTTCTGACCACATAGCGCTATAAATAGGGCTATTGCCCAAAGTAAGATCGTAAGCTCTCTGAGGTCTCTGCGTTTGTAAATTCTATACGGCAAGAAAAAGATCGCAGGCAGGGCAAAGAAGAACGTTGTGCCAAAATGGTATAATGCGGGTGCGAGGGAGAAAACTCCGCCTTGGGTGAAGAAGGGGCTGACTTCTCCAATGGTCAAGGCACCGCCTTTTGGCTGGAGATAACCGCTGACTGTTCCAATCGTATAAGAGAACTCCGGGAAGATTGCTGATATTAAAATCAGCCCAATGATGATGAAAACGATTAATGCGGTTTCCTTGCCGATCTTTGCGAATACTTTCAGGCTCCCAAATTTCACTTCAAACTGCCACAGGAATAGCGTTGCAATTGTGTAGAAAACGAGCATGTTAAGCTGCATTGGTGAATAAAGGGCGGGACTGCTTGGAGCATTGAATGAGAAGGGAAGATAGGTCAGAATAGCGGAGATGAAGTAAAGGATTGTAAGCTTAAAAACGCTTTCAGGAATCTTGAATTTGAGGAGAATTGCTAAAACCAGTGCAGAAATGATCAAAAGCCCAAAAACAAAGCCTGCCGCCCATGTTAGAATGTAAAGCCCAAAGCTTATTCCGCCGAAGATAGCGTAAAGAATCCCCTTTCTGTTCCATTCACTTCTAAGGACAAGCATGAAGAAAGCAAGTGTTGTGCACATCCAGAATACTTCCCATACATGGTGATCGTTGAAGCTCAGCAAGCTTCGATGCAAAAACTGACCCGGAATCATTGAGATTATAAATGCAGATATCAGTGCGGTTCTCTCTCCAAAGACGTTTCTCGCAAGGAAAAAGATGGCAAAGATTGTCAGTATACCTCCTATTGCAGGAATAAAGACAAGAACACTCCTCAAAGCCTCTTCACTCGTCGCTCCACTTAGAATGGCAACAATCGAGCCCAAATAGACAAGAAATGGTCCAAAATGTGTGTATGTGCCAAAAGGATAATTTGTCATGGGATCAAACCAGATTCTCTGCGGAAAATTATGGATGCAGTTCTCTATAAGCCTGTAGTAGTACCAGGGATCGTTCTCGCTTAAGCGTACAGTCCAGGTGAAAACACTGTCCCAGGGATTGAGAATTCTGAGCTTGATCGATATTAGCACTGGAATCAGGAGGAGCAGAAGGTAAAGCTTTTGCTTATGCTTTTGCATGACGGTGGATTAAACGCTCAATTAATAGATTTTGTGGTTATTGCTTAGGGATATGCTTATCAACTCCGGAGCTCATTCAGACTATGGAGCTCTCTGAGTTGAGAAATGCGATAAGGGAGAAATATTACCAAATAGACTCGAAGAGCAGTCCACTATTTCTTCTTTCCGTGCTTTTTGAAGAGGTTGGAGAGCTTGCGGAGGCGGTTAGAAAGAGGGAGATTGAGAGCATAAGAGAAGAGCTTTGTGACGTTCTGTTTATGGTTTTAAGCCTTTCAAACTACTTTGGAGTTGATATCGAGGGAAGAATGATTGAGAAATACATTCTTGGAAATCCAAGCGGTCGCTGGGACCTGGAACAATAGCTTAATTAACCTGTTTCATACTAAAATTCATGCTGTTCAAAGAATTTGCGGAATTTTGTGAAGGTATTGAGAAGATCTCTTCAACTCTTGAGCTGACCGCAAGGATCTCCGAGTTCATAAAAAAGATCGAGGATGATGAAGACCTTTACAACGTAGTGCTTTTCATCATGGGCAAGATCTATCCCCCATGGGAAGAAAAAGAACTTGGCGTGGGAATCGGACTCCTTTATGAAGTTCTTGAGAACATAAGTGGCCTTAAGAAGGAGAAAATCGAGGATATGGTTAGGGAACTGGGAGACCTTGGGCTTGTAAGTGAAAAGCTTATCTCTGGTAGGAGCATGCTGACGCTTGAGGTTGAAGAATTGAGTATTCGGAGGGTTAGAGAGATATTCGACGAGATCTCATCTTTAACGGGAGAAGGTAGCAGGAAAAGGAAGATACTGCTTTTGACTGGACTCTATGGCGTTGCATCACCGCTCGAGGCCAAATATTTAACAAGGCTGATCATGAACGAGATGAGGCTTGGAGTTGGAGAGGGAATTGTGAGGGATGCTATTGCGAGAGCTTTTGGTGTTGGCGAGGATCTCGTTGAGAGGGCTTATATGGTTACCAACGATCTCGGGAAGGTTGCGGTAATAGCAAAAAAGAGTGGGAAGGAGGGTTTGGAAAAGATAAAGATCGAGCTACACACCCCTGTAAGGATGATGCTTGCACAGGTTGCAGAAAGCTTTGAAGAAGCAATAGCAGATATGGGGAAGGTTGCGGTTGAATGGAAATTTGATGGGAGCAGAGTTCAGGTCCACTATGGGAACGGAGAGCTTAGAATTTATTCTCGAAGGTTAGAAAATGTTACCAAAGCCCTTCCAGAGATCGCAGACGAAATAAGGAAAACGGTAAAAGAGGGAGTTATTTTAGATGGGGAAGTAATCGCAGTCAAGGATGGAAAACCAATGCCTTTTCAGCACGTCCTCAGAAGATTCAGAAGGAAGCATGGTGTCTCAAAAATGGCTGAAAAGATACCACTCCAGTTTTATGCATTCGATATACTCTTCATGAATGGAGGGGTGATTGACAAGCCATTGGTTGAGAGGAGAAAAATGCTTCAGTCTGTGATCTCGGAGTCCGAAAGGATCAGAATTGCAAAGCAAGTTATCACTTCTGACAGGGAAGAGATGGAGAGGATTTTCAATGAGGCGATTAATGCTGGACATGAGGGCGTAATGTTGAAGAATCCAAATTCTCCTTATGTGCCCGGGAAGAGGGGAAAGCACTGGCTTAAATTGAAGTCGGTGATGGAAACGCTCGATCTTGTAGTCGTGGGCGGAGAGTGGGGTGAAGGGAAAAGAAGCCATCTCATAAGCTCCTACGAGCTTGCCTGCTTGGACGATTTAACAGGGAATTTGCTTAAAATTGGAAAGGTTGCAACTGGTTTTACGGATGAGGATCTCGAAGAGCTGACGGAGATGTTCAGGCAGATAATAATTTTGCATGAGGGTAAAAGAGTGGAGTTTCAGCCGAAGTACATCTTCGAAGTCGCCTATCAGGAGATCCAGAAGAGTCCGAAATATGAAAGTGGCTATGCATTACGTTTTCCGAGATTCATAAGACTCAGGGACGACAAGGATGTTAGTGAAGCGGACAGACTCAGCAGGGTTGAAGATCTATATCAGAAGCAATTTAAAAAGACCTGATTTTTAAGCACTCATTCCGGAATCTCTCCTCTTCTTTCAAGCATCGCTTTCATTCCAAAGTTTCCAACGATCATCGGATCTCCTTTTATCTCCTCATAAACTCCAAGTGAAGCATGGGGTCCTGTGCAAACGATCTCTCTGACATCCAAGACTTCTCTTACATAGCATCCGTGTCCCAAGTCTGACAAAACGTACTCATTGTCTATTTCTCCCTTCAGAAACTTTTCAAAAAACCACCTTGTATACTCCCTTCCTTTTTCCCTCAAGATGTTCGTATGGTGTTCAACAATCGACTTGATCTCCCAGTCTCTATCAACGACTGCTGCTGTTGTATGGGAGTTGCCAAAGTTTATTAGCAATGCTGGTAGTTTTGAAAAATTTGCCAGTCCAGAGATCACAGCAAATGAAGTGTCTGTGACGAATACATCGCTTTCGCAGAAGTCCTTCACCGATCTCATTGCATCGAACATTCTGTTAAACTCCATAGGTAGCTCTCTTTCGCTGAAGAGCAATCTTTCAAGATATCTTTCCTTCTCTATAATCTTTCTGAACATTTTAAACCTAAAGATTCGATTGCTCTCATTCGGGGCGAAACCATGGTCTTGGACCGCGATAGCATAAATTTGCGGGATTGAATAGCCAATTTGATTCAAAAATTTGGAGAAAAATTCCATATCAACATCCGCAGTCTTGATTCTTAGAGCATCTGAATTTTCAGCCAAAATCACGCCCATTTCTCTGACTTTTTCGAGATTGTCAGCGAAAGTTAGAGCGGATCTTTTGGTTGCAAACACCTTGAATCCTCTTTCTATGTGTTTTCTCACAGCCCTTGTTATCGCTCCACCACCCATTGTATAGCCGTAAAGGAATATATCCTCGTCCGAATTCTCGATCTTCTTCGCTATAAGCCTTGTTGGAGATGGTAGAACCGCCTTGGGGCAATTTCTAATATTTTTATCTGCAAAAAGGACGAAGTCCTGAGTCGCTGAGCCGACATCGAGTGTAAATATCGGTTCCATAAAGTTCGAGGGATTGGGATCAGATAAGCTTTGCCAATTTGATGAGGATCTCTGGAAGGTCGATATTTGAGAAGTAGGCAAAAGAGGCGAGGCCAAGAAGGAGGACTGCGGTATTTATGGCAGTGTTATTGGACTTGAAGAGCTTTAAGGCGTATTTTTTCTTTGAAAATGGATATAAAGGTGCAAACTTCTGAATCGTCAGTAGGTCAGCCAATATGTGTGCAAAAATACTCATAAGGACCAAAAAGGCGAGCCAGAAGCTTTTTGAGAGCATAAAAACGAGTATCCCGACTAAAAATCCAAAGGTGATGTTGTGGGTATATTTTCTGTGCCCAATTTTCAGAAGTAGGTCTATGTCAGGAAACAGGGTTGAAGCAACTGCGATTAAAATATAGCCCAAATCAAATTTGTCTATTAGCGGTGAGAGAACTAAAAGAGCGAAGCCGATATGTCCAAATCTATTCATATAAAAAATTTTACATTTTGCCTTTAAGGAGTTCAGCTCCTTTTTCAACGATTATCTTTGTGTCTGTAGGCAGCTTCATAGAGGCCCTCCTAAAAGCCTCTCTTGCAAAATCGAAATGCTCGGGCTTAACCCAGATAGACATTATCTTCGTTCCTGGCTTTACCTGTGCCGCTCTACCAACAGGACGACCGTAAGCTGCTCTCATTCCCTGAGAAACTCTGTCCGCTCCCGCTCCTACTGCCATTTTGTGCTCTCTGAGAACGTGATGCGGAAAGATTCGAACCTTAAGCTTGTAGTTACTCGAACCAGCATACTTTGCTATGTACTTGTTTGCAATAACCCTTGCAGCCTCCAAGGCATTGTCTCTTATTTGAACTGCATCCTTAGCAACGAGAGTGAGCATTACGGGAAAATCCGCCTGCAAATTGCCCATATCAAACATCTTTATTCTCGTTCCCGGAGCACCGTCTATGTATTCCACCCTCGTATACGGTCTTTTTATCTCCCTCCACATCCTCGCTGGTTTTCTTGCCATAGACCCCAGATTAGGAATGTGTAGATAAAATTTTTGTTGCTTCATTAATGCGCTTATAGATAAAGCCACATCAATATAATGAAAAATCTTTTATTCTTTAACGTCAAGAATTGACATGGCGACAAGATTCAGGATAACGAGGGGGGTACCAAAAACACCAAAGGAACTTAGAGGAGTTTTTGAGGTTATAAAGAAGAGTGCAAGAGGCGAATGGCTTGACGAGGAAGCCTCTAAAAACCTCTCCAAAAGGTTAATGCAAGATTATAAACCCCCTGATGGCTGGTATGAGAT
>JASKJN010000012.1 GCA_030153385.1 Archaeoglobaceae archaeon | reverse complement strand
ATGATCGTTACTCCGAGCCTATCAAGGCTGTCTATGGTTTCCAAAGCCTCTTCCGTGGTTAACTCATCCTCCAACGGCTTCCCCGCTGTCGCGTAGCAGTGCCTGCATCTTAAATTGCATGCATAGGTTATGTCCCAAACCACCTGAAAAGGTGCTCCGGGAACAAAGGGTCTACGGACTCCAAATTCAGCGAGTCCCTTGATGACGCTTACAAGTCCCTTTCGCCAGTAAGGATCCCTAAACTTCTGCTTCAGCTCCTCCTCAGTTACATTATAAGCTTCCGCTCCCTTGAGGAGGACGGGTCTGACTACTTTTTCTGCAACTCTGCACTTCCAGCAAGCATCACTTCTTGCACCTACAAATAGCTCGGTAGCAACTTCAAGCCTGTTCTTTTTGCAATCCTCGCAATAATTGGAAACGCCTTTTAAAGCCATTCTCGTGACAGGATTGAGAAAAATGTTGGCAAATAATTCGACTTTGTCAAGCATGTAATTACTATTCCGTTAATGCTTATATACCTTACGATCTCGTCGCTTCATACGTAAGAGGTGGAAAATGCTCAAGGAGGTTTCGAAAATACTGGATAGTCTGAAGTTGAAACCCTCAGACCTAAGGATTTACAACCTACTGCTTGCAAAGAATGAGCTAAGCGTGAGAGAGATAGCGAAAGAGCTCAACCTCTCGACGAGGTTCGTAAGAGAGAGGCTTAAGGAGCTTCATAAGAGAGGGAGGCTTAAGGAGCTTCATAAGAGAGGAATAGTAAAAAGGAGGGTCATTGAGAACGGATGGATTGGCTACGTTTACAGGGCTGAAGATCCAAAGGTAATGATTGCGAAAATAAAGAGCCAATTACTTTCTGAATTCGCCAAGCTCGAGAAGATTTTGGAAAGTTTTTAAAATTAGGAAGCGACTGAGATCATGGAGAGAATTTTCGCTCCCTGGAGGATAAGATATGTTCTTGCCCCAAAACCGAAAGACTGCGTTTTCTGTTCTGCTGTGAAGGGAGACGAAAGGGAGATGCTTGTGGTCTACAAAGCAGAGAACTGCTTCGTAATAATGAACCGAAACCCATACAATCCCGGACACGTAATGGTCTGTCCGAAAAGGCACGTTCCTTCAACAGAAGATCTGAGCGATGCAGAATTACTTGAGATGATGAAGCTTGTTAACCTGTCGATCAAGGCGATAAGGCAGTCGATGAATCCCGAAGGGTTCAATTTGGGTGTTAACCTTGGAAGGGTGGCAGGTGCGGGAATTGCAGATCACTTACACTTCCACGTCGTTCCGAGATGGAGCGGTGACACTTCTTTCATGCCAGTGCTTGCAGACGTTCAAATCGTTCCTGAAGCGCTTGAAGAGAGCTATGAGAAGCTCAGGAAGGCCTTTGATTCATGTGCACAGAAGTGACCTTTAAACAAACTTTTTAATCCGGAGTTTAAGTGAGCTATGTGAAAGTTCTCGTGCTGGACACAACACTCAGAGATGGAGAACAAACACCAGGGGTTTCTCTGACTGTCGAGCAGAAGGTAATGATAGCAGAAGCATTAGATTCATTGGGAGTGGATATAATCGAAGCGGGAACCGCTGTAGCTTCTGAAGGGGATTTCAAGGCAATAAAGGCAATTGCTGAGAAAGGGCTGAAGGCGGAGATCTGCAGTTTCGCACGCATAAGGAAGGAAGATATAGACGCAGCAGCGGATGCAAATGCGGACTCGATCTTCATGGTCGCACCCTCTTCGGATTATCATATACAGGCCAAGTTTCCCGGTAAGGGAAAGGAGTACGTGATCGAGAAAAGCATTGAGGCCATTGAGTATGCAAAAGAAAGGGGACTCGTTGTTGAATTCGGAGCCGAAGACGCTTCAAGAGGTGATTTAGACTTTGTAATTGCTTTGTTAAAGGCTGGAGAGAGTGCAAAGGCAGATAGGCTCACATTTGCAGATACTGTTGGAGTGTTAACACCCGAGAATGCGTCGGAGATAATAAGCAGGTTAAAGAAGGAATTAAAAGCTCCAATTGCAATTCACTGCCACGATGACTTCGGGCTTGCAACTGCAAACACTGTTTTCGCCGTAAAAAGCGGGGCTAACGAGTTTCACGCTACTATAAACGGAATTGGCGAAAGAGCGGGAAATGCTTCGCTTGAAGAAGTCTGCATGGTGCTCGAATTCCTTTATGGAATAGAGGTCGGAATAAACAAAGAGAAGCTCTATCCAATATCAAAACTTGTAGAGAAATTCACGAGAATAGTTGTTCCACCAAACAAGCCGATCGTTGGCGAGAATGCATTTACACATGAGAGCGGAATTCACACATCCGCTCTGCTGAAGGATGCAAGAACTTATGAGCCGATATCACCAGAAGTCGTAGGCAGAAGGCGATTCTTGGTATTGGGGAAGCATGCGGGAAGAGCAAGTGTCGAGGCAATTCTGAAGGAACTTGGTTATTCTGCAACAAAGGAGCAGATGGATGAAATTCTTGCAAGGATAAAAGAGCTTGGAGATCTTGGCAAAAGAGTTACTGATGCGGATGTAAGGACTATTATAGAGACAGTTCTGCAGATCAAGAGTGAGAAGAAGGTTAAGCTCGAGGACCTTGCAATACTTACTGGCAAGAACACAACGCCTATGGCGAGTGTAAAGCTTAGGATAAATGGAGAAGAGAGAATCGAAGCTGCGATCGGCGTTGGCCCAGTGGATGCGGCAATAAATGCAATAAGGAAGGCTATAAAGGATTACGCGGATATAAAGCTCGTCAGCTATCACGTCGATGCGATTACAGGTGGCACAGACGCTCTTGTTGATGTGGTGGTTCAGCTCAAGCGTGGGAACAAGATCGTCACAGCCCGTGGAGCAAGAGCGGACATAGTAATGGCTTCCGTCGAAGCTTTCGTTGAAGGATTGAACATGTTAGTCTGACAACGGTGTTTTTCAAAACAATTTTTTAACTCGTTCAAAATCGAAAGTTAGTTAAAGAACCAGAAGAACGATTTTCATGAACTTTGGATTTACGCAAGAGCAGGAAGATATAAGGAAAGCGGTCAGGGAATTCGCAACAAAGGAGTTTCTCAAGGAAAAGGCTGAAGAATTTGACAAAAAGGAGGAATTTCCTTTCGAGCTCTGGAAAAAGGCGTGTGAGCTTGGCTTTATTGGGATCCATTTCCCCGAGGAATTCGGTGGTGGGGGCCTGGGATGTCTCGAAAACATAATCGTAGCTGAGGAGCTGTGTAGGGCGGACAGCACCATCGGGAGTGCTCTGATCCTCTCAGATTTTTCCACAGAACTTCTGATGATGTTTGGAAGCGAAGAGCAAAAGAAAGAGGTTTTGCCTAAAGTTGCAAAAGGAAAAGCTATCACTGCAGGCTGTTACACGGAGCCTGAAGCGGGTAGCGATCTCACAGCCATAAGAACGAGAGCGATGAAAGATGGTGATGAGTGGGTGATCAATGGCTCGAAAACTTTCATCACAAATGCACCAATTGCAGACTACTTTATTATATTGGCGGTTACGGAAGAAACCCAGCCCCGATATCGTGGCTTCACATTATTCCTTGCCAAGAAATGCGACGAGATCAGGGTTACGCCAATAAAGGGCAAGCTCGGAATCAGAGCGTCTCCAACAGGCGAGGTTGCATTCAAAGATTTGCGACTGGATGACAGCGCCATTATCGGTACTCTGAACAGAGGATTCTATCAGGTTTTGGAGTTCTTCAACGAAAGCAGAATCGAGATCGCTGCTCAGGCATTGGGAATTGCTCAAGGTGCTTTTGATAGAACGATTAACTACTTAAAGCAGAGAAAGCAGTTTGGACAGCCCATAGGGGCTTTTCAAGCATTACAACACAGAATTGCAAGTTTAAAGGCAGAAATCGAAGCTACACTGCTTCTTGTTTATAAAGCTGCATGGAATTTCGATGCTAAAAAGCCCGATCCCGCGCTGACTTCGATGGCAAAATACTTGGCGGGAAAGCTTGCTGTTAAAGTCTGCGACGAAGCGGTCCAGATGCACGGTGGCTACGGATACATAGCGGAATACGAGGTGGAGAGATTCCTAAGGGATGCCAAGATCACCGAGATCTACGAGGGCACAAAGGAGGTTCAGCTAAACACGATTGCAAGGGAAATGTTCGGGAAGCTGAGATAATCTTATATATTTTTTTACTCAATTCGGATCGTGGGAAAGAAGGTCGTAATAGCTATTGACAGAGATGACGACTTGGGGCAAAAGGTCGGAATAGTTTCTCCTGTTGTTGGAAGAGAAAACGTTCTCCAGGCTGCTGTTAGGCTTATTCTGGCAGATCCCGAAGACTCGGATGCAAATGCAATGTTTTCTGCCATTAAGATTTACGATGAGCTAATTGAAAAAGGAGAAGATTGTGAGGTTGTCGTCGTAACCGGGGATAAGAACGTTGGGAAAGTTTCGGATACCAAGATAGCGGAACAGCTCGACAGCATTCAGGTAAAACTCAATCCTGAGAGCGTGATTGTAGTGACTGATGGTTCTGAGGATGAATTCGTGATGCCACTTGTTTATTCAAGGTTCAAAGTCGATCTGCTGCACAGAGTAGTTGTCAAGCAGAGCAAAACACTGGAAAGCACATACTTTCTGCTCAGAAGGATGTTCAACGAACCAAAGGTTGCAAGAGTTACGCTTGCTCCGATAGGCATAATATTCCTCGTTTATTCATTCTTTCTGCTTATCCAGCATCCAGAATGGGGTGTTGGGGGGATAATTCTTTTCTTGGGGTTATACTTTGTCGGAAAAGCTTATGGGCTTGATAAATATCTCGGAAGCATAGTAGAGGGCATAAGGCAAAGTGTGAGCGAGGGAAGGCTATCATTCGTTTTCTATCTCGGCGCGGGGATTCTAATGATGGTTGGTTTTGCCATCGGTTTCAACGCAGCCATTGCACAAACGGTTCCGCATTTAGCAATAGCGACATTCATATTCTACAGCATTGCCTGGATAATCCTGTCCGCAGTTTCTATAGCCATAGCAAGAGCGATAGATGCGTTCAGTGAGGGAAGGAGAGTGGGAAAGCATTTCACGTCTGCCTTCATAGCCATTTCGATTGGCTTGGTCATCTGGGGGGCTACTGGCTATATTGCCAATCCAGAGATCAGAGACTCGGTTTACAGATTTGCCGCAGCAGTTTTCGCAGCTCTCTTTGTCTCCGCAATAGGTCTGCTTTTTACAAGGAAGTGATGAACTCTTCAAGCCTTCGAAGTTTTATTTTTCCTTTTTTGAGCTTTTCATTCGCAATATCTACCGCGATTCGCAGATAATCTCTTTCAACGATCATCTTTCCATCAACAACCACGGGGAGTTCCATCCTTTCGAGAGAAGCGATCTCAACAACATAGTTCTGAAGTGATATGATGCCACTTCTTCTGAAACCAGACTCATTTGCAATGACCATTAAATTTTTTGCAGAGCTTAGATCTTTGCAAGCAACGTGTAAAATTGGTGGATACTGTATTAACCAGCCCTGCCTTCTGCATTTAAATGCGCAATCCAATACCTCTTCGAATTTTGCAAAATTATGCCATTTTCCAAGAAACTCCGAGCTTTTCTTATCCCCAAAGCAGTTCAAATCGATCACCGCAATCCTTCCGCTACAGCTTGAAAGCGTCACGTAGTTTTCTTTTTCATTGATCTTATCCAGAAGTGGAATTATGTCCTCATCGACCTTTCCCTCCTTCTTAGCCTTTTCGTAGCATTCGATTTTTTCCTTTTTGTAATTGGGCCACATCACTTCTTTGAAATTGTAGACAGGTATGCTAAGAATGCTGAAAGCTGAATTCTTTCATTAGCCCCCTCTGTGAGCCTGAAATCTATTTCACCAAGCTTGTCGATCAGCAGAACCTTGAGCTTCTCGTTCATATTTGAGCTCATGATCTCTCTGAAGAACTGCAAAACCACATCCTCACCGCTCATCCCATATTCGAGCATGAGTTTGTTCAGTTTCTCTCTCGCCTCCTCAAATTTCCCGCTCAGCGCTGTTTCAAGAATTTCCGCAACTTCCTGTGGCTGAGCGGTTGAAGTGATCTGAAATATCTTTTCCCGATCAACAACCTCTCCAATCGCCGCCGCTCCCTGAAGAGCATTTATTGCCTTCCTGAAATCTCCAGCGGAGATGTAAAGAATTGCCTCGATTCCATCTTCCGTTATCTTCACACCTTCTTTCTGGCAGATCTCGAGAAGCCTTTTCCTCATGGCTTCTTTGGGTACCGATTTGAATCTGAAAACCGCACATCTGCTCTGTATGGGCTCTATTATTCTGCTGACATAATTACAGCTCAGAATGAACCTGCAACTTCTTGAAAACATCTCCATTGTCCTTCTCAGCGCTGCTTGGGCGTCAGCGGTTAATGCGTCTGCCTCGTCGAGAAATATGATCTTGAATGGAGCACCACCAATCGGGGCGGTTCTTGCAAACTCCTTGATCTTGTGTCTGACAACATCTATCCCTCTTTCGTCGCTCGCGTTCATCTCTATGAAGTTATCTCTCCAGGCTTCGCCAAAAAGGTCTCGAGTCAGCGCTATTGCTGTTGCGGTCTTTCCAGTGCCAGGAGGGCCAGAGAAAAGCATGTGGGGAATGTTCTTCTTCTCTACATAACCCTTAAGCCTTTTTACAATCTCTTCCTGTCCAACGATCTCATCGAGCGTCTTCGGTCTGTATTTCTCGACCCAGATTTCAAACTCCTCCATTGACTTCTTATTCGTTTGCTTGTAAAAAAAGCTATCGTAATGGGTTAATCTCCAAATAACTTCAGACTCTGATCAGCGTAGGTATTTTGTCGAATTTTATGCGAAAGCCCAGCTTTTCCAAATAAGTTTTCGAAAGCTTACCTTCTCCATGGATCATTAACTCCAGCAAGTCGCTTTCATCGTCTATGTCGATTGAGGAGTAGAAAGAATCGAATACTCTGAAATTGAATCCCAGATTTCTGGCTATATCGATATGCTTCAGAAAACTGCAGTAATGATATGAAACTCTAAAACCTTTCCTCCTAACAAGAAGCATATTTGTCCCGCCTTTCCTTCCCGGAGCGATCACAATATCTCCTTCACTGCTCAAAAATCTCTCAAAAGTCTCAGAATTCAGCAGAGGAAGATCAGACATCACAATCGCTTTTGGTACCTCTTTAAGCTCGGAATTTATACATTCATCAAGCTCCCTTTGATCTTCCACAAACTCAACCTCTAAGTTCAAATCCAGTCTAGAGGTCGAGATCACTTTTATTTCCGAATCGTGAGCTTTGAGGGCATTAACGACGTCGATCAACATTAATTCTGCAAATTTCTTCCTTTCCTCTTCGCTCAAAACATCGCTAAGGCGAGATTTGGGGTTTATAGGCTTGAAAGGAATTACGATCATGAGAATATCCTTTCAACCAGCCAGTTTGCATCGAATTTGACGAGATCGCTGTATCCCTGACCTGTTCCAAGGAAAAGAATCGGTTTTTGGGTTACATGGCAGATCGAGATCGCAGTGCCTCCCTTTGCATCTGCGTCGATCTTTGTAAGAATGCTTCCGTCTATTCCGATCATCTCGTCGAACATCCTCGCTCTCTCAACAGCGTCATTTCCCGCTATGCTTTCGTCCACGAATATAACGAGATCTGGCTTCGTAACTCTCTTTATCTTTTCGAGCTGATCCAGGAGATTCTTTTTTGTGTGCATTCTCCCAGCGGTATCCGCAAGCACGATGTCTATGCCCTTGCTTTCTGCGTGCTTCAGAGCGTCGAAGATCACTGCAGTCGGATCAGAGCCGGGATTGTGCTTTATTACTCTGATCCCGAGCCTTTTTGCATGTTCCTCGAGTTGCTCAATAGCACCCGCTCTAAAAGTGTCACCCGCAGCGATCACAACGCTGTACTTGTCCATAAGCCTCTTTGCAATCTTTGCAATCGTAGTTGTTTTTCCAGTACCATTCACACCCACGAATATGATGTTTAAAGGCTTCTTTTCTTTAAGCTTCTTGCTGATAAATTCATCAAAATCGAACTTGTTCTTGCTCAGAATCTCGATCAGGATTGCTTTAAGCTCCTCCTCCACGATCTTGTAAAGGCTTTCCCCGATCTTCTTTCTTCTCCCCGCAACCCTTTCTTTCAGCTTCTCCTTTATTTCAGCAACAACTTCAAAGGCAACATCGCTCTCAAGTAGAGCAATTTCGAGGTCTTCAAGGACTTCTTCAACCTTTTCTTCGCTGATTACAACCTCTCCGCTCGTTAACGCGGAAATTTTTTCCCCGACACTACTGAGCTCCACCTTTTCCTTTAGCTGTTTAAGTTTTTCCTTTAAGGCCTTGAACATTTCATTCCTCTTGCATCTTAGATAGCTCCGCTATTTCTCTTTGAATTTTTGAAGCTTCAAGAGCAAGGCTTTTGAGTGTGTTCGCCGTTTCAGCACTTGATTTCTCAACTTCTTCAAGCCTCTTTTTTATGAAATCCAAAGCGCTTTCGACGTCCTTCTCAACCACAACCCTGGAACCAATGTCTACCAGAACTTTTTTGCATTCTTTTATGTCTGAATAAGCGTAAATTCCACCACCCAAGCTTATTAGAGCGTTTACTTCTTTCTCCGAACTTTTAAGAAATTCAAGAGTGGAGATCGCTCTTCTGTATTCATTGGCAACGAGTTCGAGCTCGACTAATCTTCTCTGCAGTAGCTCAAAATCCCTCTGGATCTGCTGTAGAATTGCGACCTTCTCCTCGATCATTCGCCCACCTTCTTTATCTCCTCTACTTTGATCAGATGTCTCTTCACCTTGTGATTGCTCCCTATGAGTGACATAAGCTTCTCCACAGCAAGTTTTTCGCTATTCGCTTTAATCAATTTCCTAAACCTTTTCCAGCCATCAACATCCCTAAAGGAACCCCTTATCTCGAACATAGAACAACCACCTCATGGAAATAGAGCTTCATCAATAATTCCCAACTCCAGTCCAGTCGTGTCCCTCCCGACTAAATATCCCTTCGAATTTGCCAGAATGCTCGAACCTACCATATCATTACCAAAGTTTGCGGTCCCCTTCAAAGCTTCAACTCCCATGAGCTTCGCTACCTTCTTCAGCTCCCATTCCGTAGCATTCGGATGCACGATCCCGCCCTTATTTGTTATAACTCCAGCCATTCCAACGGTTTTGATTCCTCCAAGCGTTCCATGGGCTATTTCCACATCAAGAAAATCGCTTACTTCCTCGACTATCTTTGAATCCATATCTGGGTGCGAAATTCCGCCTTTGTCGTTAACACAGAAGTTGTTCCCCATGCAGGTCATTGGAGTGTCCACAACTTTAACTTCAACTTTTCTCCTGAGCCTTTCAAGTTCTTTGCTCGTAATGCTACTGCTCACAACAACGCCTCTCGAGTTTATCACGAGCATTGCCCCAACAAGCTCTGATCCCGCGATTGTTGTCGTGAGAACTTCAACGCCTAGGATCTCTTTTAGGGAGGATTGAAGATTTTCGTCAGATATTCCTACTACTGCAAAATTATCAGAAACTTTTGCATAAAGTCCAATCAAAGGATTTCCGCGAACCGCCAAAAGCTTCATGCAAGTTCAACTTCAACGATTCCGTCGTCAAACTTCACCGCCCTGACTCTGATCCTCGCTGGAGCCCACTCAGCCCCTCTGCTCCACAGGAACTCGTTTACCTTCTCGTCAAACTTCACGTTTTCAGGCGGGACCTTCATGTGTCTGCTTAGGAAATTTCTGAGATATTTCAAAGCCTTCTTCGCCCTTAGCCATCTCGGATAACCAACAAGCTTTTGCCTGAGCCTCAAAGAGTAAATTCTCTCAACCTGAATGTTCGCCATATTGCCACCTCAGACCTTAAGTTTCCTCCTTCTCCAATATCTCCTCTTAGGGCTACCAAAAACCCTCCTTCCAGTTTTCATCGTAACCCAGACAGGGGCGCGGACGTTCTGCTTCAACGCTTTGGCAAGCCTCAATTTAACACCAAGAGTTTTCTTCCCCATAAGATCACTTCCTAACTATTTTAGTTTCTCTTCTCTTTTGAGCTCTTCTCAGAATTTCAACAAGCATTTCATCAGATATCTTGCTCTGAATCTTACCAGCCTGTGCCAAATAGACGAGCTGGGTTTCAACCGCCTCTGCGATTTCTGGATGAGCTAATTTCAGTCTTCCAAGCCTTTCTCTTGCTTCTGGCTCAAGAATAGCCCTCAATATAGCCTGTTTCTGGGCTTCATATTGTCTTCTCATTTCCTCCTGTCTTCTAAGCTCTTCCAACTCCTTCTGCCTTTGCATTTCGAGGATTTTTCTTCTTCTTATTTCCTCCAGCTCGTCCATCGGCACCACCAACTCAATATTTGCTTAGTTCTGGAAGAGTATTGGAAAGTTCCGCTTTCAGCTCATTGGCAATTCTGTCTAAATAGGCTCTGCCAGCTGGTGTCAGAACTCGTCCCATAGGGGTCTTCTTAACAAAGCCAAGTTGTTCAAGCTGGTGAAGGGCATTTCTTATTATCGCACCACTTCCCCTTCTGAAGTGTGCAGGTTTGACTCCACGTCTTTTCCTCCCCCCGTAGTATGTCCTTAGCCTCTCGATTCCAACAGGACCGTTGATGTAGATCCTCCTGAAAATCGAAGCAAGCCTTATATACCACCAGTCACTCTGCTCTGGAGCCCTCTCTCTGTTTACTCCAGTCTTCACCAACTTCGCCCATTCCGGCGGAGAGACCGCATCTTTCAACTTTTCTGCAACCCTGCTTATGAGCAGTTCTGCGGGAACATCATATACGCTCATCCGATCACCTCTCCAAGGTTATCACAAACCCCCTAACGTCCTTTACCCTACAGCAGAGCTTTTCAGTTAGCTCTCTCACAACCAAATCTTTTTCGCTCCTTCTTTCGAAATTCTTGAGCATTTTGACCTTCACAACCCCCCTCTTTTCAAGTTGGAGATTTATTTCGTTTATTAAACTTTCCGTTATTCCATTCTTCCCGAGGTTGATCTTAACCATTTCCATTTCTTCACTTCTTTCGCTCAACTAAAAAATTTTTTCATGGAAAGAGCGGTGGAATTTTCAGTCCAGTCCATTCTTCCAGCCCGAACATGAGGTTCATGTTCTGTATTGCCTGTCCGCTCGCACCCTTTACTATGTTGTCAATTGCAGAGATCGCAACAACCCGATCAGCGCTGGAATAAAGCGCTATATCGCAGAAATTACTTCCCCTAACCTGTGTAAGCTTCACTTCATCTTGGAGCCTTATGAAGTAGCAATCCTTGTAAAATTCCTCGTATATTCTATAAAGCTCTTCTTTGCTCAGTTCTCCCCTTAAGAATACATGAGCATTTGTAAGAATTCCCCTCGAACCCGGAAATACCTGAGGAGTGAAGTATATCTTTGCATCTGGCTGAAATCTCGAAATTTCCTGCAAAATCTCGGGAAAATGCCTGTGATCGGTTACCTTGTATGGGACAACTGACTCATGTAGGTTCGGATAGTGTGTGAAATCAGACGGACTCTCTCCAGCACCAGTGATACCACTCTTGCAGTCGAAAACAACCTTCTCGATCAGTTCAAGCTTTGCAAGTGGAGCAACAGCCAAAATGGTGCCGGTAGGATAACAGCCGGGGTTTGCCACAAGATCTGCCTTCTTTATCTCCTCTCTGTGCAGTTCAGGGATACCATAAACAGCTTTTATATATCCAGTGTGTTTTTTCCCATACGTCTTCTCATATACCTCTTTTGGCAGTCTATAATCCGCAGAAAGATCCACGACTTTCACACCAATTTCGAGAAGCTTGGGGACATAGACCATCGCTTCTCCATGAGGCACCGCTGTGAACACCAAGTCGCAATCGGAGAAATTATCAATCTCTGGAGCACAGAATTTCAGCTCATAAAACCCCTTCAGAAATTTATGGAGTTTCCACACTTCTTTCCCTTCATATCTTCTCGACGAGACTGCAGAAACTTCTGCTTCTGGATGCATTGCAAGAAGTCTGAGCAGTTCTCCCCCTGTATAGCCACTCGCACCGATAATTCCAATTTGCATGCTCGGAGTTTGAGTTGCTAAATATAGTCTTTTCTACATGCAAAAAATTTAAATAAAAAGCAAACATTATGCTTAAAAGGGTGCAAAGATGAGGTTCTTCGTCATAGGCTTCGGGCAGGCGGGGGGAAAGATCTTGGACATGTTCATCGAAAATGAAAAGCGCAGAGGATCGAATATTCGCATGAGATGGCTTGCTGTAAACTCCGCAAGGACTGATCTAATCGGGTTGAAGCATGTTCCGGTGCAAGATCGAATACTCATCGGACAAACTGTTGTTAAGGGTCATGGTGTTGGTACCGACAACAAGCTTGGAGCTAAGATCACCCAAGATGAGATCGAGACTATTCTGAACGCTATCGACGAAAGAGGAACACACGATCTTGATGCTTTTCTGATCTTGGCAGGTCTTGGTGGCGGAACAGGAAGTGGAGGTGCCCCTGTTCTTGCAAAACACCTTTCTGAAATGTATTCCGAACCAGTTTATGCATTTGGAATCCTTCCCGCACCCGAAGAGGGAAAACTCTACTCGCTAAATGCCGCAAGAAGCATGATCTCGATACTGAAATACGTGGACAATCTGATCCTATTTGACAATGGTGCCTGGAAATTCGAGGGAATGAGCTTAAAGGAGTCATTTTCAAAGATAAATGAGGAAATAGTCCGCAGAATAGCTCTCCTCGCAAGAGCGGGAGAGCCAATTGAAGAAGATGTCGTGGGCGAGATGGTTGTGGACAGCAGTGAAGTGATAAACACGCTGAAGGGCGGTGGAATTACTTCGATAGGCTATGCAACGAGCCTGGCGGAGACCGAACCAAAGAAAAAATTCTCATTTTTCAGAAAGAAGAAAGAAGAAGTGGACTCAATAGAGAGCGACAAGGCAATAAAAATAGCTTCTCTTGTCAGAAGGGCCGCACTCGGCAGGCTGACACTTCCATGCAACATTAGCAGTGCTGAAAGAGCTTTAATTCTTATTGCGGGACCTCCGGAGCACTTGGACAGAAAGGGACTTGAAAAGGCAAAAATATGGCTTGAAGAGCAGATAGCGGGTGTAGAAGTAAGAGCGGGGGACTATCCAACAAGAAGGACGAAGTATGTTGCTGCTTTAGTCGTTCTGGCAAATGTAACCGATGCACCGAGGGTTAAAGAACTGCAACAGCTTGCGATCGAGGCAAAAGAGGGTATAGAGGGTGCGGAGAAAGAGAGGATAGAGAAAACGATCAATCTGTTCGACGAAGACATCGAACCCCTAATATGAAATTGATCGTTGCTCTGACTGGAGCGAGCGGGCAGGTAGTTGGGATCAGGTTAATTGAAAAGCTGATCTCGAAAGGTTTTGAAGTATACGCAATCGCTTCAAGATCCGCAAAGCTCACGATGAGACTCGAAACGGATTATGATGAGACGTATATCAGAGAGATCGCGACGAAATACTATGACGAAGACGAGATCCATGCTCCATTCTCAAGCGGAAGCTTTAGGCATGATGGGATGGCCATAGTTCCATGCACTATGAAGACTGCAGCGAGCATTGCTTACGGTATAACGGATAACCTTATAACGAGAGCTGCGGATGTCACATTGAAGGAGGGGAGGAAACTTGTTGTTGCAGTAAGAGAAGCTCCGCTTCACAAAGGACACTTATCCGCCCTTTTAAGGCTTTCTGAATTGGGTGCAATAGTCTATCCGCTTGTTTTATCCATGTACTCGAAGCCGAAGAACCTTGACGAGCTCATAGATTTTACTGTTTCGAGGATAATGGAACAGCTTGGAATAGGGGTGGATTACAAGAGATGGGAATGAAGGCAATAATGTTTGGTGGAACAACGAGCAGTGCGGGAAAGTCTTCTCTGACAATGGCACTTTGCAGAATTTTAGCCAAAAGAGGTTATGATGTCGCCCCTTTCAAGGCTCAGAACATGAGCTTGAACTCATATGTAACAAAAAAGGGAAAAGAAATCGCAATTGCCCAAGCGATGCAGGCTTTTGCTGCGGGAATTGAGCCAGACGAGAGAATGAACCCGATACTATTAAAACCAAAGGGAAATTTCATTTCCCAGCTCGTTGTCCTCGGCGAAGCTGTCGGAGACTTTGACTCGAGAGAATACTATAAAAAAATCCCTGAGCTCAAAAAAGTCGTTGAAGAAGCTTACAACAGTCTTGCAGAAGAATACGAAATCATCGTAATAGAAGGAGCGGGGGGGATGGCTGAGATAAACCTATACGAGAGAGATCTTGCCAACATTCACATCGCAAGACACGCAAAGCCTGCGATTTTGATAGTCGGAGACATAGACCGTGGTGGAGTGTTTGCGTCTCTTTATGGCACATATCAACTACTCCCCGCAGACATAAGAGAACTCGTTGTCGGCTTTGTGATCAACCGTCTCCGTGGATCGGAAGAATTCTTGGGAGATGGTATAAGCAAGCTTGAGACTCTCTGCAATGTCCCCGTCCTCGGCGTTATCCCGTTTCTGAATTCAGAATTTCCCTCAGAAGACTCTCTGAACATTGAGGAATGGAAAGGTTCTGGCCTTGTTGGAATCGTTCACCTTCCGAGGATCTCGAACTTCACTGACTTCGAGCCTTTGAGAAAGTTTTCAACCTTCTTGGAGCTCAGGGATAAGCCTGAATGCGAAATCCTGATAATCCCTGGAAGCAAGGACACGATTGCGGATCTAAAGGCATTGAAATCTTCGCAACTCTACGATGAGATCAAAAAGATTGCCGGAAAAAAGCTGATCATTGGAATCTGTGGAGGATATCAGATTCTTGGAAAAGAACTGATCGATTACGGCGTTGAGCATGGCAGAATCAGAGTTAAAGGACTCGGTTTACTGGATGCTGAAACGAGGTTCGAGGAGTACAAAAAGAAGACCGTTCAGGTATGCAAGAGAGTAACAGGGGATGCTGAAATCCTTAGAAAAATAAGAGGTGAAACTGTCTGGGGCTACGAGATCCACAAGGGGATTACGATATCCAAGAAGCCCATTTTTGAAGATGAGGGCTGTCAGAGCGATGACGGAATGTGCTGGGGAACGTATCTGCACGGTCTTTTCTGGAACGAGAACGTGCTGAGAGCCATTGGAGAATATTTGGGTGTAAGACTCGAACTAAGAGACCAATTCGATTTACTGGCCAAAGAGGTTGAAAAAAGACTTAATCTATCGGAACTGCTCTCGAAGATATCTGTAGGCTGAATAGGCAGCAATTGCTCCATCACCGCAAGCGGTCACTACTTGCTTTAAGGGGTTGCTACAGCAGTCTCCAGCCGCAAAAACTCCCTTTACATTTGTCCTCTGTTCTTTATCGACCTTTATATATCCCAGGGAATCTCTCTCAACACCCAATTCCGCAACGATATCTGTTGCGGGTCGCATGCCGATCGCGATGAATACACCGTCTGTCTCAAAAATTACCTCTTCATTCTTGTCCCTAAGAAAAACTACAACCCTTTCAACTTTTCCACTGCCCTCTATTCTTCTAAGAGTTGCATTCTGGACTATCTCTATGTTTCTCTTTGCAACCTCTTCGATCAAAGCTTTCTCCGCCCTTAAAGGCGACCTCGAAACAAGCTTAACGTTACAGCCTAAGTCGTAAAGGTGAATCGCGTCGCTCAGCGCCTCTTTTCCGCTACCGTAAACTATAACTCTTTTCCCCCTGAAAAAATTTCCATCGCAGGTTGCACAGTAGCTCACTCCCCTTCCTATGAACGCGGTTTCACCATCAACACCCGCCTCGCGGTGCTTTCCGCCTGTGGCAATGATTACCGCTTTTGCCTCGTATTCGTTCTCACCTATTAGAACGAAATGCTCTCCCTTTTTAACAATTCTTTCGATCTTCTCTACCCTGCCCTCCGCACCCGCTTTTATAGCTTGCGCCTTCATTCGATCGAGCAATTCAATGCCACTTCCCTCGAATCCTGGGTAATTTTCTATCTTCCCAGCTAAAGAGAGCTGAGAAACAGGATCAAAGGTTTCAAAGAAGATCGTTTTAAGCCCATACCTTGCGGAATAGAGCGCTGAAGTCAGTCCAGCGGGACCACCCCCAACAATTGCGACATCGAACATGATGAGATTTTTGCTGTGCAGAGATAAATTTTTTGGATAAATTTTTAATACTTCAAAACCAATGATAATCATGGACAAACGAGTTTATCTCGCAATAATGCTAATACTTTGTTCCGTTCTACCTTCAGCTTTGCATCCAATTTACTCGACCGGGCTTTTTATAAACTTCTTCTCCCTTTCTGCAATCATTTTGTCTATATTTTTGGCTTTTCTAATCTATCGAGCCTCAGAAGGTGAAACAAGGTTTTTCATGAAATGCCTCAGTCTCTCTCTAATTTTCCAGTTGATTTTCATAGCCTCAGCAGTTAACATGCTCCTCCATGGAACTTTTGAGCTAAGCCTGCTCTTTGTCCCAGCTCTTCTGACTTACTTGCCACTTGCTGTCTATGGGATTCGAAAATTATCCCTTGAAATCAAATTTTTAACTCCTAATCGCCTCATTTTGCCCACTCTCTTTTCTGTTGCACTTTTTATTACGATATTTATGACATCAAAACCTGATCTGATGCTTCCCCTATTATTGCTGGACCTAATCATTGTCTTCGTTTTCCTTTCCCTCCTGTCTGTTTACTTGAACGCTGAAACTTACATCTACTGGCTGATGGTATCTCTTGCCTTTATTCTTCAGTTCCCTGCAAAGGTCTTACTGAGCCTTAACAATTACAATCCAGACTACTTCTACACAATTCCAGCGATACTCTACAACCTCTCGCTGTCGACCTACCTGCTATGCCTTTATGATATATACAGTAGAAGGGTCAAAATACTGAATTTGAAAGAGCTTGAAGAAAAGCTGAGAAACTACTCAATTCTTCTTGACAAGCTAAATGAGCTTAAAGAAGCTTTCAGATTGATGAATCAGGCTTTAAGATATGATGTTCTGAAAAAGCTACAGATAATCTCGGGCTACGTCGAAAGCTACGAGCTTACGAACGATCCAAGCTTTCTGCAGAAAGCTGTAAAGAACGTCAAGGAGTGTGGAGAATACATAGAAAAGATAGGATCCCTTGAAAAAGTGATAAGTTCCGAAAAAGTCGAGTTAAGGCCTATAGATGTTAAGAAGGTTGTTGAAGAGGTAAAGGCAAATTATGAAAAAGAGATCATTGTAAAAGGCTTTTGCACAGCAATGGGGGATGATAATCTTTACCTCGTAATCGAAAATCTGATCGACAACGCAGTTCGCCACAGTGGAACGGATAGAGTTGAAGTTGTTTTGAGCGAGATAGGTGGTGAAGTGGAGATTCGAGTCATTGACTACGGCACAGGGATTCCAGCAGAGATCAAAAAAGAGCTCTTCAAAGAGGCTTTTCGCTATGGAGAGTCCGCTGGACTGGGTTTGGGGCTTTACATAGTTAAGAAGATCGTAGAAAGGTATGGAGGAAGAGTCTGGGTTGAAGATTCAAAGCCCAAAGGGGCTACCTTCGTTGTAAGGCTGAGAACTACTCAAACCTCAGAGCATCAATAGGTTCGAGTCTGCTCGCCTTCCATGCGGGATATAGACCGCTAAGGATCGAGGTAAGCACACCTACCGAGAACCCCATTACAACATATCCAAAGGTTGACAGCTGGAAAATGTACTTTGTTTCCCCGATTATAAGGTAGTTTATTCCCGTTCCAGCAACTACGCTGAGAATTGAGCCTATAAAACTTCCGATCAGCCCCAGAATCAGTGCTTCAAGCAAAAAGATTTTGAGAACGGTCGTTCTCTGAGCTCCAATGGCTCTCATTATTCCGATCTCCCTTGTCCTCTCGATCGTTGACATCAGCATAATGTTCAGAATGCTGACACCCGCTACAAGCAGGGAAACGCTCGCTATTGCCATTAAAAACAGATTTATCTGGTTAAAAGCCTGCGAGATCAGCTCCAAGATTTTCTTCATCTCAAATACTGAGACTTTTTCTTCCTTTGCATTCAGCCTCTCCTCAATCTCCTCCTTCACTTTCTCTACATATTCAAGCTCCTTGACTTTAACGAGAACACTTGAATATCCAGCATTTGAAACCTTATCAAAGTTCTCCGGAGACAGTATAACCGCAAAATTTGGATTTACATCGTATCTCATTCCCGCATCTTCCAGTATTCCAACGACCTTAAATTCCACACCATTTATGCTCAGCTTAGAGCCAGTTTTTACTTCATAAAACTTAGCCAAAGAATTTCCGATCACACAGCCTCTGTTAAGATCAGCACTTCCCTTCTCTATTTTAAACAAATCTTTCACATCCTCCTGTTCCAGTCCATAAACTGTTGTGTACGTTCTCTGTTTCTTGAACTCAACGAGCAGATTATCTGACTTAACAGGTATCGCTTTTTCAATGCCAGAAATCTTCTTTATTCTGTCTATATCTCTCTCCTCAAGATATCTAAAGCCTTTCTGGTAGTTAGGGCTGACAACAAGCTCGTTTGCAACGTCTTTAAAGTTTTCCAGCACAGCGGATTTCAGACTCTCGCCAAAGATCCCTATCGCTGAGATTGCCATCACTCCTATGAGAATTCCCACTACCGCGAGAATGCTCCTGATCTTTGCTCTCTGCAAATTCCTCTTTGCAAGCTCGAAGTACATGATCACTTTTTACGTGCTCTATAGATTACGTAGGCGACAAAAGCTATTACAGCGATCGAGGCTATGGTGCCAATATATAATGGCAAGGAACTCACTTCTCTCTGCTCCTCCACTCTATATCCTTCTAATTTTTCAGATATCGAAAAGCTGTCTCCAGCATCGTTCCACCAAGTTAATGTAACAGTTGCTTCGCTACAAGAAAGCTCAAGGTCGAATGTCTCGTAGTCGTTCGCATCAATTTCGCCTATATAGTAATCCGCCCTCGCCTCATCGCAGAAGGCTGAAACTTTCGTGTTTAGAACACTCCTGTGCCCATAATTTATAACTTCTCCAGAGATCTTTGTTTTTCCGATACTTTGAGGCATTTGAAGGTTCACAAGCTGAAGAACATACGAATCCAAGACGCTCAAAGTCAGGTTCTCATAATTCTCATGCAAATTTCCGAAGAAATCCTTATAAGATACTTTTGCGCTGATCTGGGCGATTCCACTCTCTCTTGGACTGAATATGAAATTAAGAGTCTTTTTCTCACCAGCCAAGATCTTATCTATCCTTGCAACGCTCTGAGAGAACTTCCCATTTCCCGAGAGCTGGACTTCAACGCTGTAAACCTCATCATTCCTCAGATTTGTGATTTCAAGGGTCAGATTGACCGCCTCGCCTATGTAGAGAACATCTTTTGACGGGTTTAAATTTGCTGTGAGCCCTTTTGATGGCAAATAATCAACTCTAACCGCTTTTTCAATTGTGTGGTAGCTCTTTCCATTATAGAAAGAGATTCTGAACTTCAGCGAGTCTAATTCCTCGCTTATTCTGAACTGCAATTCCGCCATTCCAGAAAGATCTCCTATAAAGAATGTTTTTGGAACCGCATTGAAAAGTGCTTCAACTTGGACATTTCTGAGTTCAACGGGTGAGGAAATCAGAAGCTTGGCATAGTTCACCTCCCCTTTGTATATAGGAGAAGAGAGGGATATTTCCGGGAATCTGTCATCCACCAAGAGCTCTAAAATCTGAGAAAAAGATCCCTCACTTGTAGAAACGATCATCTCTGCATTCTGCCTGCCCACCACTGAGGACGTCATGGAAACCTTTAAAGTGTAAACTCCTTCCGGAGACAGGTTCCCAATGCTCAGAATGCTTGCTGGTTCGAACTTGATCGTGTTTGAATAAAAGGCGATTGAATTGATCTCAATTGCCTTGCTCTCTGTATTCTTCAAAGTAATAACACAGTCCGCATAGCCATTGGGCAGAACTATCTCTGGTGAGATCTCGTAGCTTATCGTTAATGCTGATGCTTCAGCTATTAGAAGCACGAGCAGAATTACCAATAAGATGTTGAAACGCATAGGCTAAATAAATGTGAAGAGTTAAAAATCTTTACATCTAAAATTTCTCTGGTATTAAACGCGGAAGGCCAGTTCTTGCTCCAATCTGCTGTATGCAGAGCGAGGCGACATAATTTCCAATTTTTCCGCATTCCTCAACACTTTTGCCTTTCAAATAGGCATAAAGAAAGCCCGCATTAAAAGCGTCTCCCGCTCCTGTGGTGTCAACAACTTTAACCCTGAAAGGATTTACGAAAATTTCTTTATCCTTTGTTTTTATCCAGCAACCCTCAGAACCGAGCTTAACAGCAACAATTTCTACTCCAAGTTCCAAGCATTTCTCGGCGGAGCTTTTGAAGTCCATACCAAACATTTTCTCGATCTCCACACGATTTGGAAGGAAGATCGTGGTGCTCCTCAGTATTGGAAGCATGTCTTTAATTCCTCTCTCCGCATAAGGCATTCCCGGATCAAAACTAACGAATTCGAATTCTTCCACAATTTTCTTCTGCGACTCAAGTGATTGAAGCCCATTTTTGCAGATAAAGGATGTAAGGTGTAGGAGCTTGAATTTTTTAGCGAAGTCCAGATCGATTTCCTCGTAGCGAATCGTGTCATTTACGCCAGGATCCACAAGTATGGCTCTGTTTCCCTCATCATCGACGAATATCATCGCGGTTCCACTTCTTCCCTCTGCTTTAATAACCGCTCTCGTTTCGACTCCCTCTCTTTTCAGATCCTCAAGTAGTATTCGCCCTTCAGCATCATCGCCTACTTTCCCTATGTAAGCACTCTTTATTCCCAGCCTCGCAATGCCAACGATCGTATTCGCCGCACTGCCCCCGGGAGATATCTGCAGGTCTCGAACAAAGCCCTCCTCATCCTTCCCGGGAATTTTGTCAACTCTGAATATCTTGTCGAGGTTTAAAGCTCCAAAACCTATTGCACTACTCAAGCGAGATCGCCTCGTTTGGGCAGACGTCAACACAGCTTCCGCATTCAGTGCAGATGTCCTCATCAACGCTTGCATAGTCGTTAAGCTCTATTGCCCCCACTGGGCATTCGTCAACACAGCTTCCGCATCCATCGCACTTGAGCTTGTCAACAACCGCAGGCATAGATTTCGTGGGCTTTCACTATTTATAAACTTCTTTCAGTCTTGGTGCTAATTTAGTTAAATTTAAATTTGTAAAGTCAACAAAAATTATGGACTATGCTAAGTTTGGAGTTCCAAAGCTGGACGAGTATCTCGGAGGGGGCTTAGACAGGAACTCGATAAGCCTGATCGTTGGAAGGAGCGGTATTGGAAAAACAATTCTCGCTGCTCAATGGGCTGCTGAAGGTGCCAGGAATGGCGAAACGGTCATTTACATCTCAACGACTATGAACAAGTACAATTGCAGGGATTACCTAAGTCGTTTCAGCTTCATGAAAGATGTATACGATAAGATCCACTGGAGGTTCATAAGAGTTGAGCCAAAGTATCTGTTGCCAATGACGAAAGAGAAGATTAAAGAAGGACTTGAAGCTGTATATGGGATAAGTTCGGACCTGATCGACAGAGTGGTTTTCGATTCATGTACAGATCTGGAGAAGACGCTTGCGGATCCCGTTCTTTACAGAAGGGCGATCAGATATATGGCAGATTTCGCCTACAAATACGAGGTAACTTCAGTCTGGGTTGAGGAGGCGCCGATGGTTGGTCCATGGAGCGAGACAAAGAACTTCGTGGAAACAGTTCTTTTCATGGACATTCTCAGGATTCCAGACGGATATGCAAGGGCTATGAGGATTCTTAAGAAGTATCGCACTCCTCATCCGCTTGAATGGTTCCCATACGAGATCTCGAACGATGGGATTGTCATAAAAGATGGATGGTTTGTAAGAAAGGACTATGAGTACAAATTCAAGCCTCATAGAGAAGATTAAGAATGCGATAGACCAAGGGGCGGAGATCATACTGGTGAAAGTGGAAGCGAAAAATTACGTCAGAGTTAGCTTGGAGATCGTGAAATTTTTTTCGAGGTTTGCGGACGGAGTTTACGTAACTCTGAACAAGCCCTACTTCAGCCTTAAAAGGATGCTAACAAAAGAGAACATAGACCTCAATAGGATATACTTCATCGACAGCATTACGATGCAGGTCGGCGGAGAGATCATTGACGAAGACAGGTGCTTTTATCTCAGCTCCCCCGATCCAGTTCAGCTTCAGGTTACGATCGAGAGGGCGATGGATCTGATCACTTCGAACAACAGATTCATTTACATAGACTCTCTATCTACGATCTCACTTTATAAGTCATTCGAGACGCTCATAAAGTTCCTGAGACACATAACAGGAAAGATCAGGCTTCGAGGTTTTTTCGGCACGATCTTCACCCTCGAAAAGGAGATGGATGAGACTTACTATTCGCAGATCTCTCTCATGTGTGACGAGGTAATTGAGGTATGATCCCTACTGGTCTGGAGTTTCTTGACAAGCAGATCGGCGGATTTCATGAGGGTTTAGTAGTTTTATATGAGAACAGCGGAGCGGGAGCAAAGGAGTTTGCCCTCACACTACTTTTCAACAACGCCAAAAAATACGAATTGAGCTATGTAGCGATAGCAAAAACAAAGGAAGAAGTGCAGAGAGAGATCAGGCTTTCTTTTCCCGAAATGAAGAGAGAAGCAGATATAAAGATAATAAGCCTTGCAGAATACTACTTCAAAGACTCGATCGTTCCGATGAAGTGGATTTCAGAAAAGAGCGTCTTAGGTGTTCTCAAAGAGGAGAAAAACGTGCTTTCAAAACTTGTCGAGGTTTTTGATGAGATAAAAGGCATTGTCGTCCTCGATTCGATCACCGATCTGGCGCGAGTCTCGAAAAAGCTCGGCTGGGAAACGCTAATAGACTTGTTAAAGGGCTTTAAGGCTATTTGCATTAAAAAGAACATACTACTCTTAGCCCTGCTAACTTCCAATGTTCTTGAGAGGGGGCTTGAAGAAGAGCTTTTTGAAACCGCGGACGGAGTGATCGTTTTTGAATGGAGTATAGAAAGGGACACGATAACACGGTGGATGTTTTTCAGAAAGATGCTAGGAATAATGCCGATTCTCGAAAAGGAGAAGGTTTTGAAGTATAACACGAAAATAGATCCGGCGCAAGGCTTTACTATTTCAAGGATCATGAGAGTCCTATGAAACTTTCTACAGGCATAGAAGGTTTGGATGCAATTTTGGGCGGTGGAATTCCGAAAGGCTATGTTGTCGCAGTAATCGGAAGCTATGGGACGGGAAAGACCACGCTTGGCTTGCACTTTATTTATGAGGGATTGAAGAATGGAGAAAGTTGCATAGTGCTGAGCTTTGACGAGGATGAGGAAAGTATTATGAGAAATGCCAAAAGCGTCGGTATGGATCTCGGAAAATTCAACAATGTCCAAGTGATCCGCTTGGAGGCCATGGGTGTGAAAAAGATCTTTGAAAGAATTGAAAGCGAATTGCCAGAGCTTATAAAAAACCTGAATGCAAGTAGAATGCTGATAGACTCTATAAGCGTCCTTGAGACTCTATTCAGCGATCAGGAACGCTACCAGATCCTTTCCTCTTTCAAGAGAATTTTAAAGTCCGCTGGTGTCACCGCGATCATAACAAGCGAAGCGGACAAGTATCTGCCAACGGCCTCAAAATACGGGATCCTCGAATACATTTGCGACGGAATGATCTGCCTTAAGATGATCAGAAAGAGTGAGCTCGATGAGCCTACGCTGGGCTTGGAAGTCGTTAAGATGAGGGGAGTGAAACATTCAAGGAAGCCGAAGCCTTACATGATCACGGAACGGGGAATAGTTGTTTACGAGGAGGCTGAGGTATTCTAGCGATTCGTTGGAATATAGCATACCAAGGGAGAAAACAAAATTATTTTAATATGAGAGATTCTGCAGAAACTATGCTCCTCGAGCTTACCATATACTGCAGAGGTGGACAAGGGGGAGTCACTTCTGCAAAGCTGGTCGCAACAGCTGCAATGCTTAAAGGATTATATGCCCAAGCCATACCCCAATTTGGCCCTGAAAGAAGGGGAGCGACAGTTAATGCTTATCTCAGAATCTCTGACACCCCGATTAGGAGAAGATCCTCGATAAAGAACCCCTACGGGATAGTTGTTTTTGATAGGAAAATCGCGTTGAATTCCACTGCAAAACTGGGAATCATAAATTCACCAGATCCTATTAAGATTGCGGAAAAAACCTACTACTTAGATGCAACAAGAATTGCGGAAAAGAACAGCCTTGTTTACGCTGGCTGGACTGTACTTAGCGCACCTATGAGCGGAGCGATTGCAAAAGCCTTGGACATCGAGTTCCATTACCTCAAAGAAGCCATACGCATGGAACTTGGTGAGAAGGCTGAGAAAAGCATTGAGTCTGCAAGAGAGGCATACGAGGTGGTTCTTTGGACTTAGAACCTTTGATTTCAAGGATGAAGATCGGATCCGCTGGCGAGACTGGTAGCTGGAGAAATTATAGGCCAGTTGTGAATAAAGAGCTGTGCAATAAATGCAAAACTTGCTTCTCTTACTGTCCTGAAGGAGTGATAAGCGAGGATATAGAAATTGATTACAGGTTCTGCAAGGGGTGTGGGATTTGCAAGGAGATTTGCAGACAGAAGGCTATAGAAATGGTTCCAGAATAAGGGTTCTGCTTACAAGCAACGAAGCAATAGCTGAGGCGGTTCGCATTGCAAGACCAGAAGTGATCGCAGCATACCCAATAACTCCACAGTCTCCGATCGTTGAGAGGCTTGCGAATATGATCGCAAGAGGCGAGTTAAACGCAAGTTTCGTCAGAGTCGAGTCAGAGCATTCCGCAATGGCTGTAATTCATGGCGCAGCTACCGCTGGTGCAAGGGTTTTTACCGCAACTTCAAGCCACGGGCTTGCTTATATGTATGAGATGTGCTGGTGGATCGCTGGTTCAAGACTTCCCGCGGTAATGGCGGTTGTAACTCGCTCCATCGGTGCTCCATGGAACATACATGGCGATCATACGGACATAGTTCTTTTGAGAGATGCGGGATGGATCATTGGAATGGCGGAAAACGCTCAGGAAGCTTTTGATATGACCTTGCAGGCTTTTTACGTGAGTGAAGAAGTAAACATTCCATTTGCAGTCGGAATTGATGCCTTCACGATGAGTCACACTGCTGAAGTCGTAGAGCTCTGGAATCCAAGGCTTCCAGAAAGGAAGCAAGCTTACAGAGTGCTTCCAATGGACAAATTTGCAGTGAACGCTGTAACCATGGGAAAAGCAAGGATGAAGGCGAGATATGATCTTGCTTTAGACCTTGAAAACTCTGCAAATGTGATAGAGAGAACAGATAAGGACTTTGGAAACCACGGAGGACTTGTCGAGAAGTATAGGCTTGAGGATGCGGATTACGCGGTTGTCATGATGGGCGGGTGGTGTGGCGATGCGAAGGATGCTATCGATGCGCTAAGGGAGGAGGGCTACAAGATAGGACTGCTCAGACTTCGCTTTTTGAGACCTTTTCCGAAAAAGGCTGTTAAAGAGCTTGGCGGAGATGTGCTTGTGGTCGACAGAAGTAACAGTGACCTTCGCGGTGTTTTGGGTATCGAAGTCTCCGCTTGCGGAATTGAAGCCAGGAATCTGGTTGCTGGAATCGGCGGGGTTGATGTCGGTGTTGAGGAATTCTACAAGATCTTCAAGAAGTTCGTAGACAATAAGATCGATTTGGGGTGGTATCTATGATCCTCCCCGGAAATACGAGTTGCCAGGGATGTCCGATATCGCTTGCAATGCGCTGTTTGGACGAGATCGAGAACCCTGTGCTCGTAATTCCGGCTGGCTGCTCCACAGTAGTCGCTGGGCTACATCCGAATTCCGCAATGAAGATACCCGTTATTCACGTTCCATTTGCATCCACAAATGCTGTCGCTTGTGGAGTAAAGAAGGCCTACGATCAGCTTGGAATCAAAGCGAATGTTATTGCATGGATGGGTGACGGTGCGGCGGACATAGGATTTGCTACTTTAAGCGCTTCTGCGGTTAGAAAGGATGATCTAATAACCATAGTTGTGGACAACGAAGCATACATGAACACTGGAACCCAGGCAAGCCTGAGCACCTTCTGGAAGGCCAAAACGACTACTTCACCAAAAGGCAAGGGGGACGAAAGGAGGAATCTCGCTCTCATAATGATCGCCCATAAAGCGGACTACGTCGCGACTGCAACCGTGGGGTATATAGAAGACCTCAGAAGAAAGTTCAGGAAAGCTGGAGAAATGAGCGGTTTCAGATTCATACATCTTCACTCTCCATGCCCCCCAGGATGGAGATTTCCGAGCGAAAAGACGATAGAGATCGCAAGAAAAGCTGTTGCAAGCGGAGCCTGGGCTCTTTTCGAGTATCACCAGGGAAGGCTTAGATTCTCACCAGTGGGAAGAAGATACGTTGAGAAGGAGAACAGAATTCCGTTAGCGGACTATCTGAAATCTCAGGGAAGATTCGAGCATCTAAGTGTTGAAGAGATAGAAGAGCTCGAAAAGGTTATTGAGGAAGAATGGAAGATTTTGAGGAAATTGTCCACAGATTAAGCGAAAAATTTTATATCTTATGACTTTAAAATAGGCATGGATGGAGATCTAATAGCGGTTTTGATGCTGGTACTGGGGATAATCTACGGATACACAAGACCCGGAAAGGAGAACAGAGTAGCTATCCTGTAAAAGGCATTGTTCATAGGAATCGTTTTAGGTGTGATACTCGGGCTAATAATAACCCTTTTAGTTCCAGGAGTTTCATTGATCGTTGCAACGATCGGTGCAACTATTGGAACTGTTATATTCGTAGTTATGCTCGCAATTTTCTTCATCGTCGGAACAGTGATCGGGGACTGGCTTGAGGCAAAGAAGAAACCAAAAGCTTCTGAAGAGAAAAAATAAATTTTTTATTTTTATGCTATATACCATATCGTTACTGGAATCATTAGACAGCCCATGCAGTTTATTCTCTTAACGCCCAAGAATTGAGTTGAGACGCCTATGGGAATTGCAGAAAGAAATACTGCAAGACCGTAAAATCCTGTTAGTGCGAATATGAGCACAATTAAGAACAGAAAAACCGCGAATGAGATCTTTCTTCCACCGAGCAAGTCTATTTTTCGGATGATCAAAAGACTAACAGCCATGGTTAGCAGAAAAGCGAGAGTTCCAGAGATCATCGAGAGGATTGCGATATCCTGAAAACTCGGAATCAAATTCAGCGATTTAAGCGCATCCGCTGAACCACTTCTCGTTCTTCCAATAGCAATGAGCATAAAAAAGCAAAGAATCGCATTCGCAGTATTTGCAGAGCTCATTGCAATGATATATCCTCTGTCGCTTTTTTCTCCAATTGAGGATATAACCGTCGCAACTCCACTGCTGATTCCGGGAAAGATCGAGACAAAAAAGCCTGCAAGAGATCCCTTTAACGCTGTTCCCAAATCTGGAAATGATAAACTTCTCTCTTGCCTTGGTATCCTCGAGTTTCTCGAGAAAGCGGAGAATAGCAGAACTGGCGCACCGAATAAGCCAGTTAGAAGAGGTAGTAGCACGGAACCAGCCGGATTTATTTCTGCAAGCTCTGAATTGTTCAGAGAGACATAACCAAGTAGTCCGGAGCAGAGAAATACGAGAGTGGCATAAAATCTTTTTCGCCATGCAGAAAGGCTTCCTTCGAATTCCTCACCTCTTTCGCTCATTATGAGAAGAAAAGCGGTTGAAAGCAGAACGAATGGAGTTGCAATTCTAAGGATCTCATAGTTCATGCCTATGAAAAGAGTTGTGAAGAAAAGAGGAAGGCTTACGAAGATTGCGAAAAGCGATGAGAGGCAGGAGAGGGAAATAACTTCAAAACCTTTTCCTTCAAGAACCATTCTGTGGGCGGGCAGTATCGACACAACGGTGTCCTCACTCGGAACTCCGAGGAATGTCGCCGGGATTATGTTCACAATAGTGTATGCAATCGCTGACGCTATGATCATCGCGGATAGATCTGATAGGGAGAAGTAAAGGAGAAGAAATGGCGAAGCGGAAAGAATAAGGGCAGAAAAGGTGTTGCTGTGAATCCCTGGAATTATGCCCGCAATGAAGCCGAGAATAGTGCCTATAATTGCTCCGTAAAGCATGCGTAATTCTAACATTGTGCAAATTAAAAATTTTTTGAAACTGGCTTTGAAAAAGACTTTATATCCTCGTAGTCTCATATCCAGAAAAGGGATTGCCATGGATATCTTGAGCACAACGATACAGATCATCTCGATAACAGGACAGATCTTCGCAGTTTTGAATCCCGTTGGGGTTATTCCAACTTTTTTATCACTCACCGAGGCTATGTCTCCTGTTAGAAGACATAAGATCGTGAGACAGTCAATTCTTACGGTTTTGATTTTAACCACAATTTTAGCCATAGGAGGGAGCCTGATACTTGAATTTTTCAAGGTCAGCGTATTCAGTCTTCAGATCGGCGGTGGAGTGCTTTTGATGGTCATTGCAATAGACATGCTTAGCGGACTTCCGAGAACAAAAGTTGTTGAAAGCGGAGAAGAGATCGCAATAGTCCCAATTGCAACTCCTCTTCTTGTGGGCCCAGGAACCATGACAACAATCATTGTGCTATCAAAAACTGTTCCTATGTTCTCTCTTCTGACCAGCATAATTATTGTTGCTGTTTTAACATATCTGCTACTCCGTTATTCTGATCTTTTAATAAAAGTGCTTGGAATAAATGGTATCAGGGCTATAAGCAGATTCATGACCATAATAATAGCCGCTTTCGCAGCTCAGCTTTTATATGGTGGTTTTACAGGCTGGCTGACTTCCTGGGGCATTATTTAAAATCTCATTATCTTCTCGCAATACTCACAAAATTCCTCAAGATCTCTAATCCGATCTCTCCGCTCTTCTCCGGATGGAACTGGACCCCGTAACAGTCTTCTAATGCTACTGCAGATGGAAAAGTTATTCCGTAGTCTGTCTCCGCCACCACAAATCTTTCCTCTGTTTTCAAATAGTAGGAGTGGACAAAGTAAACCATGCTTCCATCTTCAATTCCGTTAAAAAGTTCTATTTCTTTTTTGAATCTGAGCTCGTTCCATCCTATGTGCGGGATCTTTCCCACCGAACTAGGAAGTCTGACAACTTCTCCGGGAATAAAGTTAAGTCCATTGTGAACTCCATTTTCAAAGCTTCTTGTAGCAAACAGTTGCATCCCCAAGCATATCCCAAGCTTTGGAACTTCCAGAAATTCGTATTTTTTGCCGATAATTTTTTCAATTGCTGGCTTGAAGGCTCCAACTCCAGGAAATATGATGGCTGATGCCTTTTTTATTTCTTCTGGCTCTGAAGTTATCTTCGCCCTTCCTCCAACTTTCTCTATTGCGTTGTAAACACTCCTGAGATTTCCAACACCGTAGTTTATGATCGCGATCACAGGTAGAATCACAATGCAAGAGTTTAAAAACTAACTACCCGAGTTAAGAAAAGGCATAAATAAATTAAAAACAATATCCCACTGTGATTGATTGGCAAAAGTTGGCTGATGGCATTTTCGTAATTCCGGGAAACAGATGGGGGAAATATCCCTCAGCAAACTGCATATATCTCAAAGATTTCTGCCTTATTGATGGCGGAGCGGAGAATGCATGGAATTTAAGGCCTGAGAACATTCTGAACTCGCACTGGCACGAAGATCACATCTCCATGAATGCTGTTGCAAAGAAAATCTACGCACACGAGCTTGATGCGAAAGCAATTGAAAGCTATGAGGAATTCGAGAGAAGATATGGACTTGGTGAGTCTGTTAAATTATTTCTGAGCCTTTATCCGAATCTTGGATTCAGAAAGGTTGACGAACTCATTGATGATTCACAAATTCTGAAATTCGGCAGTATGGAAGTTGAAGTGATCCACACTCCCGGCCACTCAGCGGGACACTGCTGTTTTCTGATTGATGGGAGATTCCTCTTCCTTGCAGACATCGATTTAACATCCTTCGGACCCTGGTATGGTTGCCTCGACTGCGATGTCCAGGAATTCATCGATTCGATTGAAAGGCTTTTAAAAATTGCAAAAGACGTTGAGATTGCGATTCCAGCTCATGGAATGCCGGTAAAAAGAGAAGAATTCGAGAAAAAGCTTTTGGAATACAGAGAAAAAATTTTTGAGAGAGAGAAAAAGATCTTGGACGCAATAAAGTCAGGAATAGATCCAGTTGGCAAGGGGATAATCTACAAAAAGCTTCCTGAGCCACATGAAATTTACAAAAATTTCGAGAGGATCATGATAGAAAAACACAAAGAAAGATTAAAGACTACCGAATGTAGGGGTGAATCTTAACCTTATAATCACAGAGCTTTTTCACCGCATCGATGCTTGCTTCTTTGAAATCAGCGTAGCCTTTAGCTCTTATCAGATCCGCA
>JASKJN010000011.1 GCA_030153385.1 Archaeoglobaceae archaeon | reverse complement strand
AGGTGTGCCAATGACTTCAAACTCTATCTCGGGCAAGACCTCGACACCTATTTTTATAGGATCTGTTTCAACGAAATCATCTCCCGCTTTGAATTTGATGTAGAGATCCGCGGGATATTTCGTAGCTTTCGCTTCGCTCGAAGCACTGAGCTTAAAGAATGCCTTGAATTTCTCTCCCGCTTTGACGTCGCCGATGTAGCATTCACTGCTCAAAGCTGATAGCGGAGAGCTGACGGATATTCTCGCAGACGCTCCGCTCAAGTCGAGATTCGAGGTCATTTCCACGATAAGATCTCCCTTTGAATTAACATAAAGCCTGCTTTCCACTGCTTTTACGCTGATCTCTGGTTTCGATAAAACTGTGATTCCAAAAGAGACTGGATCGCTCTCTTTCAGGTTTCCGTAATCGTCGATGTAAACGAGCCTGAGCTTTACGGGATAAACTCCTCCTTTGGATACTTCAAGTGGTACGTAGAAGCTTGCTTTCGCAGTTTCTCCTGGTTTGAGATCCCCGATGAAGTATGCGGGCTGAGAACCCGAAGAAGCAGAAGAAGCGGTAGAGATACCAGAAGACATCATGACTGGCAACATCGAAGTGGATAGCTCTGAACTTTGCGTAGCGCTCTGCTGTGACTTCGGTAGCTCGATCGTTGCATAAGCATTCTTTGCAGTCTTCTTGCCTGCGTTCTTTATCGTCACCTCGATCGTTCCCTTTCCGCCTGCGACGAGATTTTCCGCCTTTACGTCTTTAACCTCAAGCAGAACATCCTTCTCTTCAACGTAGAGCTTTATCGGGATCTCTTTTGTTTTAGTAATGTAATCAAGCTCGTAATTACTCGCTGAATAGTATTTAGTCATGTTTTGAATGGTATAATTAAATGGATCTGAAGTTGAATTTATCAGTGTGATTGTCCATTCTCCGCTCGAAACGATAGCGTAAGGCTCAAGACTTCTGAGTTTATCGATTATCTCGTACTTTGCCCTAAGCTTCAACTCTGTATCATTATCTCCCAGAACTTCAATAAGAAAGTACAATGGAATCTGCTGGGTCAACGCGGGCAAGGCAGGAATAGAGATTTTCCCTGTCTTGACTTTAACGTCATCATTTCCTATAAGCTCCACCTCGACATTGTATGCAGTAAAAAGCATATCCTGACGGGAATTGAAGAAACTTGCTTCCAGAATATTGTCGTATCTTATCTCCTCTCTTACCGCGGGATTGTAGATGGTTAAAACCAACATTTTTTCTCCTTTTCCCAAATAATTAGAATTTATTGGGGTCGTTATTCCTTTCTGAATGTCCAAATAGCTCACACTCAAAATCTCAACAGTGGGTTCTCTCTCGTACTTCAGAGCACAGGCTGGGATTGATACAAGCAAGAGAAATAGAAAGACCGCTGCGAGTCTCATCTTTTCACCTGTCGTAGCTTTCAAGACGAAAGATATTTAAATTTTGCGTTCAAGCAAAAAAAGGATGAGAATCATCGAAGTGCTAAAGTCTTTCGGTTTAAGCGATTACGAGTCAAGAGCTCTGGCAACGCTGATTTCTAAGGGGGCTTTGAGTGCAAGAGAATTAGCTGAGCTCAGCGGAATTCCGAGAACCTCTGTTTATGACGTGATGAGCAGTTTAAAGGCAAAAGGCTTTGTAGAGGAGTTCGGAAAGCCAGTAAGGTTTAGGGCTATCAGCAACGAAGAGATCATATCAATTCTCTCTAAGAAAGCTACAGAAAACCTTGAAATTCTGCGAGATGAGATATCAAAGCTTAGAACAGAGCAGATCGAAATAGTTAAGCTCTATCGCGGAAAATCAGTGTTTGAAAAGCTCGAAGAACTCGTTTTATCCGCAAGGGAGGAAATAATCGCTCTTATATCATACATTAAGCCCGAAATCAAAAAAATTCTCTCAAAGGCTAAGTGCAGGCTGATAGTGATTTCGGAGAATGCAGAGGAGCTTCAGGGAGAGACATATAAGCTTGATTATAAAGAAGAGGTCGCCAGAGAAGTCTCTCACGGCCTAATAATCTTCGATGGAAAGAAGTTCCTTGCGATCTTCATCGATCACGTTTCCATAGGCCTTGTTGGCGAGAGCGAGGGAATGGTGGAGTTCTCAAAGCTCATGATCGAGCCATTGCTGAGGGAGTTAAGGGGGAGGCTCAACCGCAATTCATGATCTTTGCAACAAAAAAGCCAGCACATCTGTGTATGTGCGGATAAAACCTTTTAGCCTTGCTTAAATCCATTTTTGTTAGATTCAAAGCCTTTTCTCCATATTCCACTTCCAAAAGCTCAGCATTTCTTCTCTCTAAAAGGTATTCAATGACAAATTCGTTTTCTTCCGGGGCCAAGGAGCAGGTGGAGTAAACTAACACACCTTTTGGTTTCAGAGAATCGAAGGCACTGAGTATCAGCTCCCTCTGAAGTGAGGAGCAGAAGATTATATCCTCCTTTCCTCTACCCACTTTCCTAGACTTGTCTTTGAAAATTATGCCTTCTCCACTGCATGGCGCATCCAGAAGAACTTTATCCGCTTTTATTCCGAGCTTTGGAAAGTCTCTACCATCCATGTTCAGAATCGCAACATTCATGGCTCCCATCCTGTTCACGTTATCTATTAATGGCTGAAGACGCTCTTTTTGTGGCTCAACAGCTAAAATAACTCCGCTATTCTTCATCAACATTGCCATAAAGGTGGTTTTACCGCCCGGCGATGCGGAGAGGTCTACAACAATTTCGTGAGGCTTTGGATCTAGAGCAAGCGGTGGAACACATGAGCTTTTATCCATGAGATAATAGTAACCCATCAAATACTCTGGCGTCGCCCCGATCGAGTACTTCTCTTCAACCACTTCGTAGCAGAATGGGACTTCAGTCTTTTCAAGCCGAAATCCCCTTTTCTCCATTCTTCTCAAGAGTTCAGACTCAGAAATCTTCAGCGTATTCACTCGCAGATATTTCGGAATTCCTCTTTCGAACGCTTCCACGATTTTCAATGCATCTTCTCCAAAAAAATGAAGCCATCTGCGAATTATGAACTCATCGTAGCCATATCTCTTCGCAATCTCTTTCGATCTCTTGCTGGAAGGAAAATCAAGCACTTTCATACTATCCTCGACTTTCCCGGCGGTAAAAACTTTGCAATCTCTTCCGGCTTGGCTATTGCCTTCACAACATAAGCATTCTCTCCAGCCTTCTCTGCGAGTATTTTGGCAATTTCAACGCTCAGCTCTTCCGCCTTAACGTCACCAATTTCGAGTTCCACGTAATAATCCGCATATTTCTTCACCGCACTGACTGGTCCGCCAATTACTCGCATCTTCTCGAGATCTACCCCTATCGCGCACCTCAGCTCAACAGTCAAATAATTTCTTTCTCCAATGATGTAAAAGCTTCCCTTCGGCAAAAATTCACCGGCTTTTGCAGATCTCTGCACCTGCTCTGGCTTAACGTAGTATACCTCCCCAGAATGCTTTCCCTCCTTCCAGAGTGAAGAGTAAATCGCTGCAAATTCTGCAGTCTCCAATATACTCGTCTCAGGTGCTTCCTGTCCCTTTTTAAGCACCACCACAGGTGCACCGGGAGTTTGAGTATGGAAGAATAAATCTTTGGCCTCAAGCCTCCTTGAAACGATCTCCGCATTCATTTTCGCATTTCTACCGCCAATCGCAACAAAACCATCGGAAGTTATAAACCATCTGTATTCCTCGAACCAATCTCTTTTTCTTCTCACAGTAAAGCCAATTTTCTCTCCCTTTAATTCTGCCTTTCTCATTTCTTCCTTTGTTTTCTCAATCGCACTCTTTAAACCTTCGATCTTCTCCTTGACCTTCTTTGCTCTTTCATAGTATATCTCCGCATTCTCGTAAACGCTTTTGCTTATATCGATTTCAAAATCTTTGCCCGATAACCTGATCAAAGCGATTTTTCTCTCCCTTTCAAATTTCAGAACTTCTTCAACGACCTCATTTTTCCTCAACTTCTCTATTATCTCCTCGATCTTGGGATAATTTGCGTAAATTAGATCCGCGATCTCTCTGCTCTCCCTCATTTCCCTCTCGTAACCCTCGAGGGTTTTCTCCTGAATTTTCAGCCTACTTTCCAGCTTTTCAAGTTCCTCAGCCTTCTCCACGCTTTCAATTGCAATTCTCGAATAGAAGTCGTCAAGAGCGTCGTTAAAACTTTCGAAGTACTTCTTTTCATAATTCCGGTAATAAAGCAGATCCATCGGAACAACATCGAAGTATTTTCCATCCTTAAGCACGATCTGTGCTCTGAGCTCGAAATTCTTCAACTTCTCGATCTCTTCCGCTATGATCTTCTTTTCCTCTTCACTAAGTTCCAAATATTTCTTTTTTCTATCCAATCCCGTTCTTAGACACAATTCCTCAGCATACAATCCTCCAAGTCCAGAAGTTGCCAAATATCTTACAAGCTCCTTTTCTTCATCAGTCTTTCTTTCAGAAGTTTGCTTTCTGATTTCCTTCAAAGGCATAATTACTCTACCATCTTCCATCAGGATTATGTTCCCCTTCGAGAAAAGCTCCACAACGAGTTTTTTTTCCTTTTCCCTTTCAAAGCGTATTTCCACGATTCTGTCAAAATCCACTTGCTCTATTGCCTTAATCCTCGCTCCCTCAAGGTGCTTTCGCAGGAGCATCGCAAAGGGAGTTGGAAACTTGGGGCTTTCTTTGGGAAACTTTGTCAGATGCATTCTTCTGCCTGCCTCGATCACGAGGTCATACTTCTCCTTGGCATAGATTTTTATCCTGATCTCATCAGGCGGATAGTGGTAGATCTTCTCTACTTTTCCCCCGATCAGCTTTTGCAGTTCTTGGACACAGGCTTTGAGATCGAAGGAACTCATCTGCTTCATAATGCTAAACTTAGAGCTCAAAGATAAAAAAGTTTGGAAGGAGAAAGATTTTAAAAATGATTTTTAACATGCTTTATGCCATTTATGGAAAATGAGGGTTTAAAGATCTACTACGAGTTCGAAGCAGGAAATCCGCCTGTGCTTGTTTCATTCACAGATGGATTGCAAAAAGGAACAGAGGGCTTATTTCTCGGGAAAAAATGCCATGCTTTTTATCGACAATCGCGGTCATGGAAAGTCGGATAAACCAAAGAAATACGATTACTACCGTCTTGAGAAGTTCGTCTCAGATCTCGATGCGGTTGTGAGCGCCCTCAAGCTCAGCGATTTCATTCTCATTGGACACTCCTTCGGCACTATGATCTCGATGAAGTATTGCGAAGAGCATCCAGAAAAGGTGAGGGCTCTTGTTTTGATCGGAGGAGGAGTAAATATTAGGATGTTCCATAAAATTTTCTACCCAATTTCAAAGCTCATTTCCTCAATAAGTTACAGGAGCTCAGTTAAGCTCGTAGCAAACTTATCATTTGCTAAGAATGCTTTAGAGCTGAAAGATTGGGCTTTCAAGGAAGTTATCGAAAAAACTCCACGCTATTCAGCTATGAATGGCTATAAAACCCTTACAAAGGTGGACCTGAGAGAAGTCGCAAAGAAAATTGAGAAAAGGACACTGATCATTGTGGGAGAAAAAGATGCCTTACTGCCAGTTAAAAAGTCAAAGGAGTTGAATGAACTCATCAGAGGATCGAGGCTTGTTGTTATCCCCGAAGCAGGGCATTGTGTTCAGTTAGAGAAGCCAGATGAAGTGAATAGAGAGATAGAGGAATTCTGTTCAAAGCTCAAAAGCTGAACATTTATTTGCAAAAATATTTAAGAATCTACAGTTAAATTCATCCAATGGATGTTGCCGAAGCTGTTGCAAACAGTTTGAGCGATCTCGGAGTTCGTAGGATTTACGGAGTTATCGGAACTTCTCTCGTTGACTTTATCGATGCTCTTTACGATTTCAAGCAGATAAGATACATCTCATGCAGACACGAACAGGTTTCTGCATCCATGGCGGATGCTGAGGGAAGACTTACTGGATTTCCGGGCGTTGCGGTTGCCCACGCTTCTCCCGGAACGCTTAACTCCGCTATAAGCGTTGCAAATGCATACAAGGATGGTTCTCCAATGGTTTTAATCTCGGGAAGTGTGCGAAGGAATTTGAAGGGAAAGAATTCGATGCTCGAGGCGAACCAGTTCGAAGTTATGAAGCAAATTACAGTAGGCTGTTTCAGGGTAGAAGAGCCTGCTAAAGCTCTTGAAACGATCGAGAAGGCCTTTTCCATTGCCACGAATGAATGCGGTCCCGTTTACGTTGAATTTCCAGAAGACGTTTGGGGAGAAATTTGCCCGTATTCTCCGATCAGACTGAGCTTTTCGAGGATAAAGGCAAGTGATGCTGAGATCGAAAAGGCGGTAGAGATAATAAAGAAGTCCTCGCGACCTCTAATTGTAGCGGGATATGGTTTGAATAGCTCTGAAGGTAGTAAGGCTCTTCTTGAGCTAATAGAAAAGACTAGAATTCCTGTCGTGACTACGGGAAACGGTAGGGGAGCGGTCAGCGAAGATCATCGGCTCTGCTTCGGAAGAGTTGGTTTTGGAGGTGGAAGCTATCATGCGGACAGAGCTCTAAGAGAGTCGGACTGCATAATTTGTCTCGGATGTCAGCTTTCAGATATTACCACATACAGTTATAGAAATATGCCAAAAGGCGACATAATTGCGGTTACCTTAGATAAAGAGGCGGGTGAAAAGCTGAATTACTCGTTAATAAGCTACAGCGATGCAGTCGATTTTACCAAGAGGCTAACCGCAAAGCTTGATTTTCATGCTGAAAAAGGCTGGATAGACGAAATTCTAAGCTTGAAGAACGTCTGGGAGAACTTTGTTAATGGGCTTTGCGAGATGAAGTACGATGGTTTCGCGAACCCTTCACTCTTCTTCAAAAAGCTTAACGAAAAGCTTGGAAACGCAGTTGTTTGCGCTGGACAGGGAATGCATGTGCTCTATGCCCAAAATTATCTCAAAGCAAAGTTTCCAAGGAGCTACCTCGCAGCTACCAATCACGGAGCGATGGGCTTCGGGCTTCCAGCAGCGATGACTGCGAAGCTCCTTGGCTACGAATCTTTGGCGGTTCTTGGTGATGGAGAACTCATGATGACTATCCAAGATCTTGAGACTGCTGTTAGGGAAAAAATTGCTGTAAAGATCGTCGTTGTCAATGATAACAGCTACAGAGTTCTTTACTTTAGACAGAAGCACCAGAAAGAGGGTAGAATCTATGGAACACTCCACACTAATCCAGATTTCGCAAAACTGGCTGAATTATTCGGAGCGGAAGGTTTTAGAGTTGAGAAGGACAGCGAGATCGATGAGGGGATAAGTAGACTCTTGGAAAGCGATAAGCCCTTTGTGCTCGATCTCGTGATAAGTCCCGATTCTTTCGCGCCAATCAATACAGATGTCCTCATTGAGTAGTTTTGGACTTCTGGAAAGTGTAAAAGATCCTATGAAGCGCGGTTAGGTGGCTGAGGATCGCTATTAGCAATACACCTTCGTAGATGTAGCCCGATATCATCGAAACAAATAGAATTATCATCCTCTCCCCTCTTTCCGCAATACCGACATCACATTTCTCCAAGAATTTTTCCGCTCTTGCTCTCGTGTAGCTCACAAGCAGAGCACCGCTCATCGCTACAGCAATTAGCAACCAGTCAATGCCATATAGACCGAGAGCTATGAATAGCAGAATGTCCACGTATCTATCAATAACAGAATCAAAAAAGCCTCCAAAGTTCGTCGTCATTCTCTGAGTCCTTGCAACCAATCCATCGAGCATATCAAAGATACCGCTGAGAAGAACGAAGAACGCACCGTAGAGTGTCTTGCCATTGACTATAAAAAAGAAGGCAAAAAGCCCGAATATTAGGCCTGTGAGAGTAAGCTGGTTAGGTGTGATTTTTCTTCCGATTATATTTCCAACTGGTGCAAGTTTTTCTGTAACGGATTGCTTGAACTTGCTGAGCATGCTCATCTTTATGTAATCCGCATTAAAATTTTATTCTTTTAGTTTAAAATCAAAAAAGCTTTTAAATTGCCAATCAAATGCTACTCATGGTTAGAGTCAGTTATCCTGAGAGTGGTTTTGCAAACATGCTCGGACAGCTAATAGAACAGAACCTAAGAGAAGCAAGTAAAGCGGAAATCGCGAAAAATATGAAAGGAGAGATCTATCTGGAGATCAGGGATATAGAAGTCGGCGCAACTGTTGAATTTAAGGGGGAAGATGTTGAAGTAAGAAACGAAAAGCCTGAAAAACCTTTTGCGATGATCTCGGTCGCGGATTACAACACCCTAAGCTTGGTCTCTTCTTCTGGCATACTGAAACAGCTCAGATTGATCCTTTCTGGAAAGTTGAAGATCAAGAATATGGGCTTTGCAAGAAAGTTTGGCGCACTTTTAAGGCCCTGAGTAAATGCACCGGATTATGAGGGGTAGATCTTCACAGCTCTGTAGATGTAAAGCCCAAAAAATTGCTTTGTTCTGAAAGGACGAGAATTAGAGCCTCAAAGCTATAAACATGGCTGAGAGAACAAATATTCAATTTAACTTTTTCATCACTTTAACCCTCGCTTTTTAATTTCTTTTCCCGAGCGAAAGGAATTTTATATCCACACGAGAAACCATTTTATGCGGATGGAAAGATCCGTTGAGCTTTATAAAGAAGCCATAGAGCTAATGCCCGGCGGGGTCAGCAGTCCCGTAAGGGCTTTCAAGCCAAATCCATTTTATGTCTCCAAAGCCATTGGCTCAAAGCTTTACGATGTCGACGGAAACGAATTCATAGACTACTGCCTTGGCTATGGCGCACTGATCTTGGGACACGCAAATGCTGAAGTGAAAAACGCTCTGAAAGAACAGCTCGATAAAGGCTGGCTTTACGGAACACCAATAGAGCTTGAAGTGAGATATGCGAAGCTCATAAGGAAATTCTTTCCCTCAATAGAGATGCTGAGGTTCGTTAACAGTGGTAGTGAGGCGACTATGTCCGCTTTAAGACTTGCAAGGGGTTTTACGGGAAGAGATAAAATCGTGAAGATCGAGGGTAGCTTTCACGGATCGCATGAAGCGGTTCTCGTGAAAGCTGGAAGCGGAGCAACTACTTTTGGCACACCGAATTCTGCGGGCGTCCCAAAGGACTTCGTGAAGAACACTCTGCAGGTTCCTTACAATGATGCAGAGAAGCTTTCGGAATTGCTTGAGAAGAACAAAGACGTCGCTTGCGTAATAATGGAGCCTGTCATGGGAAACTCCGCACTCATAATTCCAGAAGGGGACTATCTGAAAGAGGTAAGAAGGATCACTGAGGAAAACGATGTTCTGCTGATCTTCGACGAGATAATCACGGGCTTCAGACTTTCTCTTGGTGGAGCGCAGAAATTCTTCGGTGTAAAAGCGGACATCACAACTTTAGGCAAGATTGCGGGCGGTGGATTTCCAATAGGAATATACGGGGGAAGAAAGGAGATAATGAGCAAGGTCTCGCCTTCAGGAGACGTTTATCAGGCTGGAACTTTTAGCGGAAATCCGATGAGTTTACTGGCAGGATATACAACTGTTAAGATCCTTGAAAGAGAGAGAGTTATCGAAAAAACAGCTGAAAAGACTGAAAAGCTGTGTAAAGGGATTCAGGATGTCTTGAGTAATAAAGAAGGGATTGAACTTGCTCAGATAGCATCTATGTTCTGCGTTTACTTCGGAAAAACTCCTAAGAATTACAGCGAGGCTTTAAAACTCGAAAAAGAAGCTTATATGAGATTTTTCTGGAAACTAATAGAGAACGGGGTCTTTTTACCGCCGTCGCAGTTTGAAACCTGCTTTATGAGCGGTGCACACGATGATGAGGATATCGATAGAACGATAGAAGCTTTCAGCATGTCTGTATGAAGCTCAGAATAGGCACTCGCGGGAGCAAACTGGCTCTTGCTCAGACGAAGCTTGTGGCTGAAAGACTTGAAAAGGAAGGGTATGAAGTCGAAATAAAGACGATAAAGACAGCCGGAGACGTGATGAAAGATAGGCCACTGCATGAATTCAAAGGTATGGGCGCATTTGTCAGAGCAATCGATACCGCACTTGCAAATGGTGAGATAGACGTTGCGGTGCACAGCTACAAAGACGTTCCGAGTCAGAGAGTTCCGGGAACAAAGATCTCTGCAGTTCTGAAAAGAGACAGTCCATGCGATGCTCTGATCTCAAGAAATGGCGAGAAGCTCGAAGAACTTTGCGAAAATGCAAAATTGGGAACTTCAAGTCTCCGTCGAAGGGCACAGTTCTCAAGGTTAAGGAAAGATCTGGTATTTGAGAATCTCAGAGGAAATCTCGATACAAGGCTCAGAAAGCTTCGAGAAGGGCTTTACGATGCAATAATAGTTGCTGAGGCAGGAATTCAGAGACTTGGATTGAGAATGGATTATCAGAGCTTTCCGCCAGACCTGATCGTCCCACCACCAAACCAGGGGATCATAGCGGTTGCGACAAGAGAGGGGGAAGAAGAGCTGGTCTCATTTATGAACGATCAAGAAACATGGCTTTCCGCTCAGGTGGAAAGAACGATTGCAAAGGAACTGGGCTTTGGATGTGCGGTTCCCTTTGGGGTTTATGCGGAGTTAAAAGCAAACAAAGTTAGAGTTATCTGCGAGATACTCGCGGGCAAATACTTGAGGATCGAGGAAACGCTCGAGAGAGATTCTGCTTTAAATGAGGCAATTGAAATGGCGAGGAAGTTGAAGCATGAAGGGTAAGGTTTACATTGTCGGTGCGGGGCCTGGAAGGTTAGATCTGCTTACGATTAGGGCTTTGGAAGTTATAAAAAACGCAGATGTCATACTTTACGATGATCTCATAGGAGATGTAGCGGAATTTCTTAAAGAGACAAAAGCGGAGCTGATCAGCGTTGGTAAGAGAAGAGGTTTGCACAAGTTCGAGCAGGAAGATATAAACAGGATGCTCGTAGAATTTGCAAGAGAGGGAAAGAATGTAGTGAGACTAAAAGGTGGTGATCCATTTGTATTTGGCAGAGGTGGAGAGGAAGCGGAGTTTCTGGCAAAAGAAGGGGTTGATTTTGAATACGTTCCGGGAATAAGCTCTGCAATTGCAGTTCCCGGCTGTGCGGGGATTCCGGTCACCCATCGCAGATTTGACCCCGCAGTAGTTTTTATTACAGGCCACGAAAGTCGGGAAAGGCTGAACTGGAATGCGTTGGCGAAGCTGAATGCAACGATAGTGGTTTTAATGGGTCTCTCGAATCTTGAGAGCATTTGCAAAAATCTGATCGAGAACGGAAAGGATGCGGAGACACCGGTTGCTGTTATCGAAAAGGGGCTCTCGAAAGAAGAAAGAATTTTGGTTGGAACCCTGAAGGATATTGCGGAAAAGGTAAGGGCGGAGAGGGTTTCAAGCCCAGCGGTCATCGTAATTGGGAAAGTGGTAGAGCTTAGAGAAACTCTAATGCAGTCATCCAAACTTTAAAAAACGATCTTACCAAGCTTGATGTAGCCCACCGCCAAGCCGAGCTTCTCCGCCTTTCTCCTCAGCTCTTTGTCGTTTGTTATAATACCACAACCAAATTTCCTAGCGACTTCGAGTATTCCTTCATCACCTTCCCCGCTTTCAACAATCTCAGCCTTTTCAATTAGCTTCAATGCGATCCTTACCGCAATCTTTTCTTCACCAGATAGCTTTAATTCAAGCTTCTTGAGTTCATCAAAAACCGCTTTAGGGATTAAAATTTTAAAATTGGAGATATCCAGCCTGTTCTTCACCGCATAGATCAATGCGTTCGTATCGAAGATCACACAATGACTCCCGAGCCTATCAGCCTCCATCTTCCACCAACCCTTCTGCTTATCGCAACCCTCCATCCCTCTTCAGCACAAACTGGTCTCCGCAAAGAGACTTCAACCACGTCATCTCTGACAGATTTAGCGTCACCGAGCGTGATTGAGGTGCCAACAGCAAGCATTAAAGGTTCATTCGTTTTTATCTTATCCACCGCCAAATCCTCCTCGACACCAACAACCCTCTCGAATAGCCGAAATTCCATTGTGAACTCCTTTAAAACTGGAGGTAATTCATTCGGATGCCCGAGAACGTTTCCAACAAGCGCATCCGCTTTCGTTAGGAATGGGTCGAGCTTTGTAGCAACTCCTATCAGCCCCCCAGGTGTTGCCTCTTCTATTTGTCTTCCAGAAGCCACTATACTCTCCACAACCGTCGTAATTGGCTCCCATTCCTTATCTCTCTTTATTCCCGGCCTTATTTCTATTTCGTCTCCAACCCTAAGTCTGCCCCTCATCAGGCTACCGCCAACAACCCCACCCACGAGATTTTCTGGCTTTGTCTTGGGTTTGTTAACATCAAAGCTCCTCGCTATGTGCATTAACGGTGGAGATTTAAGATCTCTTTCTGGTGTTGGAATAGTTTCCTCGATAGCTTTTATAAGCGCGTCTATGTTGACCTTCTGCTGTGCAGACACGGGCACAATCGGTGCATTCTCAGCCACTGTTCCCCTCACAAAATCCCTAATTTCCCTGTAGTTCTCGAGAATTCTCTCCTTTGGAACTATGTCGATCTTGTTCTGGGCGATAACAATTTTCTTTACTCCGATTATTTCAAGAGCGGAGAGATGTTCTCTCGTCTGAGGTTTCGGACATTTCTCGTTTGCAGCAATAACAAGCACAGCTCCATCCATGATCGCAGCTCCGCTCAGCATAGTCGCCATGAGCATTTCATGGCCCGGGCTGTCTACAAAACTCACAGTTCTGAGTATCTCTGTTTCAACCCCGTGGATTGGGCAAACCTCTTCCGTTTTATATGCTTCCAATCCCTCACATTCGGGGCATTTTCTGAAAGTTGCGTCCGCATAGCCAAGCTTTATTGAAATACCCCTCTTAATCTCTTCACTATGCCTGTCCGTCCATACACTGCTTAATGCTGCCACGAGCGTCGTTTTACCGTGATCAACATGACCGACGAGACCTATGTTGATCTCAGGAAGTGGAACTTCATCCATGATTTAGGAATTGATGCCCTGTATATTTAAACTTGTGCAATTAAAAAGCTCTGGTAGATTGCTCCAATGTGGCTATAATGTTTGACACGCAAGCTTAAAATAATAGGAAGGATAATAGTAGTGTTGTGAAAGTGTTAGCAAAAGAAGAGGAACTCATTGGTGAACTCATATCGAGAGTTGCTGGAGAGATAGGGGCGATCTTATATTCTTTGGGTATAAAAGGCGAATTCACAGACGATCAGTTAGCACTTGAACTCGGAATAGAGATCAACGAGATCAGAAAGGCTCTTTTTGCAATGTATGAGCTTGGGCTTGCAGAGTATCGCAGAAAAAAGGATGATGAGACAGGATGGATGGAATACTACTGGAAGCTGAATTACGAAAAATCTCGCCTTATTCTGAAAAGAGAGCTTGAGAAAACCAAAGAAAAGCTTTTGAAGAAGCTTGAAGCAGAGAGAAACGCGATTTACTACATATGCCCAAATATGTGCATTAAGGTTAGTTATGATGAAGCCATCTCTATGAATTTCGTTTGCCCCCGGTGTCAAAGCAGTCTTCAGTTCTTGGACTGCAGTTCTGCAATTGCGAAAATCGAAGAGGAAATAAAAAACATCGATGAAATACTTTCAGGACTTTGAAATCTGCCTTAATATCTCTTCCCTTAGCCTTTTAGAGACTCCTATGCTCGTTTCAATTATTTGATCCAAAAGGCTCTCGCTAAGCAGGTAATCTCCACTCTTCTGCATTGCAACTATGTTATCATTTTTGTCAACGGTTACAGTTAACGTTGTTTCGCCAACGCTGAGCTCGTCTCTCGAGGGATCGACCAAAAATTTATCCCCAACAACCAATGAAGTTACAGAGATTGGAAAATCGTTTATCGGCAACTCAAAATCTTCCCCCAACCCAAATCTGCTTGCCGGAACCTTTGTATTCATCAAAGCAGAGATTGAAGCAATTGCTGACGCATCAAGCAAGTTTCCGTCATCGTCGAGGGCATGGATGTCCACAAAAACGATCCAAACACTCTTTCCCGCCTCTATACAAAGCTTCGAAAGATCTACCGCTTCACTTTCTCTTATTCCTCTATCCACGACCCTTGCGAGCTCAACTGATCTCTCGTCAGGCGGTCCAGGCTCAAATGTTGGAGACGCCAATGGGACAAGTTCAGCATTCACGATTATGATTCCCTTGTCTGGTGTATCGGGAAATGGCTCTCCCGGTTGCATTTTTATTCCAACAACTACCTGAGTGTTTCCAAGCTTAACCAACGCTGAACCTTCCGCTTTCTCAATAACTCCAGTTTTTACCTCAACTCTCCTGACTTCATCGAATTTTCTACCATCGATGCGTTCTCCTTCCCTGAGCTTTGAAAGAACGTAGTCCCTTTTTATGTCGACCAATATGTCTTCAGGCATTTTCTTCTCCCTCCTCAACGAACTGTTTCATTATGGCCTCTCTCTGGAGGTTGTAGATCTCCATCGCACCCTTCTTTGCCAAATTTATTGCGTCCTTGATCTCTGCCTTTGTCATTCTGCCGTCCATCTGGAGCAGTGCTATTGACTCGATCTTTCCTCCCCGAATGAAAAAGGCAAATGGCATGTCCGCTTCGCCATAGTTGTCCTCTTCCTTCATTGGATCAAGAACTAACACTCCATCTACCTTTGCAACCGCGACTGATGTCAAAATTCCTTTCATTGGAATTCCCGCATCAACCAGAGCAACGCTTGCTGCATTTATGCAAGCGGTTCTGCTTCCCGCGTCCGCCTGCAAAACTTCGACAAATATGTCCACAACACTTCTCGGAAACAGCTCCTTCATTATGATCGCTTCAAATGCTTCCTTGCTCACCTTCGAGATCTCAACACTCCTTCTGTCCGGTCCTGGCCTTTTACGCTCTTCAACGCTGAAAGGGGCCATGTTGTAGCGGTAACGCACAACCAGTTTACTCGGATCCTGTATATGCCTCGGATAAGCTTCTCTCGGACCATAAACTGCTGCAACAACCTTGTTCTTACCCATCTCTATGTAACATGAGCCATCCGCTCTTTTAAGGACGTCCACCTCAATCTTTATGGGCCTTAATTGGTCAGGAAGTCTGCCATCAAGCCTTTTTCCGTCAACAATGAATTTATCCGGTCTGGACATTCTTTCTCCTCCTTATAAACTCTCCAACACGATCTGTTAATCCTTCGGTATGGGCTTCCTCCTCAATTAGGTAAACTACTTCTTCAGCGATTGCAACCTTCCTTCGGTCTCCATTGAGCCAGATCAAACCGTTTTGTCCAACTACTATCTGAACGTCGAGTTCGCTCTTAATGAGCTTGATCATGCTCCCCTTTTTGCCTATGACTCTTGGAACCCTTGCAGGGTTTATGGCAACTATTCTCCCAAATCTTATGGCCCTGCAGATCTTGTCCTTCATCGTAATTGTAACGCGCATTCTCGGATCTATGCTCATTACCTTAGCGATGATCGCATCTCCAATATCAAAAATCTCGTTTAGCTTTTTTCCAGGCTTAGCTTCAGGAGTCTCACTTACAGGAAGAAAAGCCTGATAGGGGGAATTTATATCAACATTCCAGCCATTAGAGACTACTTCTCTGACAATACCAATTATAGTATCTCCCACTGAGGGATTATACTTTCCCTTCAGCGGGATTACCCTTATAAAATTATCTGTCTGTTCATAAATCCCAATGATCCTCGAATAAACCTTATCACCCTCAACATAAGTTCCATGGCCCGCCAATTTGGGATTTGTGGATAAAAGATCCCCTGGTAAAACTATTTTTCTCATCCTATCCTCCTCAAAATCTTTGTTAAGGCTTCACCCTTACTTATTCTCCCCAAAAGATCCATCAGCTCCCCATACATTCCAGAAGGAATTTTAATGATGCATATCCAACTCCCGTCTCTCTGCCACTCCTCTTTCGTAATCCCTCCAAAGTTGTAGAGAGCAGAAATTGCCTTACCCGTGTATTCTGGAGGAATTTTTATCGCAATCTCCATTTCTTCAAATTTTAAGGGTAAAATTGGCTTGAGAGCCTTGACGATGTCCTTTATCTGTGCCTCGACGGATTTGAATATGTCTATATGAACCTTTGCCTCTTCCAGAGCCCTCTCAATTCTCGCAGGTGGATGAGGAGCATTTGTTCTTGGATCTATTGAGTTTCTGCTTATAAAAGTGATTATCTGCTTCTTTTTCGCCTCGAGCATTTCTCTTCTCTGTTCTGCGGTGAGCTGAACTTCCCCCTCCATTATTATGATCCTCGCTATTTCCCTTGGATTTGTAGTACCGAATACCTTCTGAAGCTCCTCTGCGGATGCTCTCTCACCTTTTCTTGAGTTCTTGAAAACTTCTTCTACAGCAAGAAGCTCCTCAAAGTCAACATCATTTCCTTCCCTGAGATCTCTGGCCAAGTAAGGATCGACCAAAACCTCGTAATCACTTCCACCTTTCTTGATCTTTGCAATTACAGCCTTCTCAAGCGACACCATATTACTTCTTAAGCTCCTCTTTTATTCTTTCATTAGCATTTTCCACATACTTCCTGAGCTCCTCAACTCCCATTTCCCTGTAAAGTTTCTCATCTGTCTTTACGTAGCCAACTTCCACGTCTTCGGGTTTTATCTCGCTTTCAATGCTCTTTCCAATTGCGACGAGAGCCAAGATTAAAGCTTCTTCAAAGCTCAAATCTTCACGATATTCCTTTTCAAAGAATTCCACGACAACATTTCTGCCTATTCCGATAGCTGTAGCCTTGTATTCTAACAAAGCACCGCTTGGATCCGTCTCATATAGTTTCGGAACTTTATCCACTCCAGCAATCAATAATGAGACACCAAAAGGTCTGACTCCGCCAAACTGGGTGAACTGCTGTTTGAAATCGCATATTCTCCTTGCAAGTTCCTTAACAGTTATGGGCTCCTCATACGTGAGACGATTTATTTGGGCTTCAACCCTTGCTCTATCAATAAGGATTCTCGCATCCGCGACAAGTCCTGAAGTTGCAGCGCATATGTGCTCGTCGATCTTATAGATCTTCTCTATTGTATCCGCCTCGAGCAACCTGCTCCCAACTCTTTTATCTGCAACGAGAATAACCCCTTCCTTAACCTTTATACCAACAGCAGTTGCTCCGCGCTTAACCGCTTCTCTTGCATATTCTACCTGAAACAGCCTTCCATCTGGACTGAATACTGTTATTGCTCTATCATATCCCATTTGTGGAAGATTCATACTAACACCCCCACTTCCGTCTACACCTTTTCAGGGTTCCGCTAACTCCGAGAGTTAGCACCGCAACACTTTCATCTCCGATACGATCTATTAGCGTGAGTGCTATCATAACCCTATCGAGCGCTTCAAGGTTGCACCTCACTATTCCTTTCTCACCGTCAAATTTCTCAAGTCTGAGGCCGGATTCCACCGCAGATACTTCACCGAACAATGCGGTGAGATTTCTTATCATCGCTTCGGAGACAGCCTTTTCATCTATCCTCTCGGTATTTATAAGCTTGAAGGCAATATATCTTTTTCTACTCCTCATTGATGGTGGCAGTTTCACAACTTAAATTCAGCCTTGAAAGATAAAGCTTTCAGTGAGAAGAGAAATTTTTTATTTCAAGCAGAAATCCTACATGCTCGAAAGACAAACGAAGGGATTCATAAACATAGATCCACTGCAAACAGGAGGAAAGCTGACAGAAGAGGCAAAAAAGGCACTTTTGGAATGGGGAGACGGCTATAGCGTCTGTGATTTCTGCCAAGGAAGACTTGATGAGATCAGAAATCCCCCAATTTACGATTTCGTTCACAAGGAACTGCCTGAATTTCTCGGGTGCGATGTTGTTAGAATAACAACCGGGGCAAGAGAAGGGATGTTTGCGATAATGCATGCACTTGCAAAGAAGGACGCTTGGGTAGTTTTAGACGGCAATGCCCACTATTCAAGCTACGTATCAGCAGAAAGGGCTAAGCTAAACATCGCTGAAGTCCCGAACACGGGGTATCCTGAGTATCTTATTATGGCGGATAAATTCGAAGAGGTAATCGAGGAGACAAAGAAAAAGGGAGAAATTGTCCTGGCATTGATAACTTATCCAGACGGAAATTATGGAAATCTGCCCGATGTCAAAAAGATCGCAAAGATCTGCGAATCTCAAAGCATTCCATTGCTTGTTAATGGTGCTTATGCTGTAGGCAGAATGCCTGTGAAGCTCAAAGAGCTTGGAGCGGATTTTATCGTTGGAAGCGGGCATAAGTCAATGGCCTCAAGCGGGCCAATTGGTGTGCTTGGGATGAAAAGCGAATGGGAAGAGGTTGTGCTGAAAAGATCGAGCAGATACAAGAATAAGGAAATCGAGCTCTTGGGTTGCACAGCAAGAGGAACGAGCCTGATGACGCTCATGGCGTCTTTTCCTTCTGTTAAAAAAAGGGTTGAGAGGTGGAATGAGGAAGTTGAGAATGCAAGGTATTTTTCCTCAAAAATGGAAGAATTCGGGATCATACAGCTCGGTGAAAAACCACACAACCACGATCTGATGTTTTTCTCATCAGAAAAGCTTTATGAGATTTCAAAAAAGGCTAAGGACGGCAGGTTTTTCCTTTACAAAGAACTGAAGAGCAGAAGAATCCATGGAATAAAGCCCGGGCTCACGAAGCACTTCAAGCTCTCAACCTATGGTCTGAGCAGAGATGAGATAGAATACGTGATAAACGCTTTCAGAGAGATAATCAAGAAGTATGAGGGTTGAAACCGCTGAAAAATTGGAGGGGTTGAGAAATTTTTTGAGGGGTTTTAGCAGTGCTTTGATAGCCTTCAGCGGTGGTGTGGACAGTGCAACGCTCACAGCGATCTGCAAACAAGAAATCGATAGAGTACTTGCGGTGACAGTAAGATCGGTCGCGAGTCCAAGCAGAGAGATCGAGACCGCAAAGCGGGTGGCAGAAGAGATTGGAGTGGCGCATGAAATTATCGATCTGGATTTGCTCAGTCTAAAAGAATTTCGAGAAAACTGGAAAGACAGATGTTATTTCTGCAAGAAGGAAATGCTGAAAACCCTCATATTGTTCGCGGAAAAAAAGGGATTTGAGGTCATCTTCGAGGGAACAAATTTAAGTGATCTAAGGAAGGGCAGGCCGGGAGTGAAAGCGCTGATGGAAGAAGAAAAAGTTTTCAGCCCCTGGATAAAATTCGGTTTTGAGAAGGAGGAGATAAGAGAGATTGCACGATCCCTGAGACTGTCTGTTCACGATTCCCCTTCTCTATCATGCCTCGCAACTCGAATACCTGCAGGATTCAAAATTACCGAAGAAGCTTTAAAACTGATTGATGAGGCTGAGAATCATATTTTGAAAATTTTGGGAATTAAAAACGTGCGTGTGAGGTATATCAATGGAATTGCGGTTATTGAGCTTGAGGAGAGTGATATGGACAAAATTCTTGAAAAAAATAGGATTTTGGAAGTGAGGAAAAAACTCGAGGAGCTCGGATTTCGCTCGGTTCTGCTGAATCTTGACGGTTATAAAGAGGGTGGAGCGGAAATTTTTTCGAAGCATTAGGATCTTTCAGAATGCAAGTGTTTTGCGTTTAGCATTACACAAAGCACGATCAAAGCCAATACGGAAGTTACAAACGAGAAACAGAACACTGCATCGATTGAAACGTCGTAGAGATAGCCAATTAATGAGCTACCTGCAAAGAAGCCCACTCCTATCCCTGTATTCAGAATACCGTAAGCGGTTGCTCTTTTCTCCGCTCCGCTGAGTTCTGCAACTCCAGCACGCACCACCGATTCATGAATTCCGAGTATAAACCCGAATAAAACAACTCCCGCAACAGGATTAAGTTTAAATGAGAAGATGACCGATAAAGGTGTCAGCAATGGCAGTATAGTCAAGCATTTTAATCCAAATCTATCAAATAGCTTCCCTGAGAGGATTGCAGAAACTGCATCAACGCCCATTGCAAGGACGTAAAGCAGAGGGATTAATTCGTCTGAAAAAACTGATTTTATTTTGAAGTGATATGCAAGCAACTGGAAATTCACTAATCCCATAACCGCCAACACAGCAAAGGCAATGTACAGCCAGAATACCCTTCCAAATTTCTTAGAGCTCATTTTTTTGTAATCGACGACTTCTTCCGAGACATAACTTAGCCTTGCGAAGTTCAGAGTCAGAAGCATCAGAACTGCGGGAATGAAGAGGAGCAGGAATCCATCTCTATAACCAAATCCCATAAAAATCGCAAAAAAGAATATCAGTGGTCCGATAACTGCACCAATTTGTCCAATGCTTCATGTATCCCGAATCCGATTCCCCTGCCCATTTTTGCAGTTGCAAAAGAAAGTAGAGTGTCTCTTGCAGGTGAACGAAGGGCTTTACCGAGTCTTTCAAGAATTATGAGAGAAAAGATCACCAAGTAGCTGTCAAAGAAGGCTACGAGCGGAATTGAAAATATCAGCAGATAGCCGAGGAACGTGAAGGCCCAATATCTTCTCGTTTTGTCAGCAAGGTATCCCGCAAAAATTCTGAAACCATAGCTCAAAAGCTCTCCAAATCCAATTACAATGCCGAGCATGAGTGCGGAAATTCCAAAGGTTGCGAGATAAGCTCCTATCACACTTCTAGCACCCTCATAAACCACATCTCCGAAAAGACTAACAATTCCCATGAGGAGGACGAATTTGAGCGCTTTTTCCATGAATTAGATAGCAAAAAAGATTTTTAAATTTAGTCTCAGAATTTATTTGTGAAGGATTTCGATCCGAAGCTCTGCGTTCTCTGCAGAGGGAGAATGCTCTGCAATCTACCCTACTGCCCAATGCTTTCTGGCTACAGAATAAAGGTCGATTTGCGCTCTCCTACACTTTTCGGCTCATCACCACCATCTCTCTTTGTGGGAAGAGAAAACTACCCGAAGGTCAGAGTCTGTCCCGCATTACCCCCTGTCGTCGGCGATACGACGCTTTACGACAAACCCGAGCTTTGGGGAAACATGGAGATAGAAAGAATACTCGAATTCCGATATTCTCTAATCCACGGCCAATTCATATCTGATGTGAGAAATCCATTCTCCAGAGAGGCAGAAATCATCCAAGAGATAAGCCTTTATGAGAAACCAGTAGATCTTGAAGTCGTCTTTGAAAAACCACCACCGCCAAAGATTCTCCTCAACGATACAACTCCTCCAATGGGGCCTTCCGCCCCAGCAAAAGACGTGAAGATCTGCAGTGCTCCAAAGGCACCAAACATAGTCGAAGAAGTCTACGAGAGCACGGATCTTGGTGCTTTCGAAGCCATGATGCTTTTATACGAGAAGGGGATAGCGGTGTCGCATATTCAGAAACTGCTTTCCGCTGGAGCTATTGGGATAAAAAGGAAGTTAGTCCCCACAAGATGGGCGATAACCGCTGTGGATGACACGATATCGAAGCAGTTGATCGATAAGATAAAGAATTTCGAGCCTCTGGACCATTACAGAGTTTTCGTTCTCAGAGAAAAGAATAACCTGTTCATGGTCATCCTGACTCCGAATACCTGGTGCTTCGAGTGGGGAGAGGCCTGGTTCCCTCAGACGACTTGGAACTACGGTAATGAAGTTTGCATAGAGACAGACTGGGAGGATCTCCGAGGAAGGAGGACATATGCATCGCTGGGTGGCTGTTATTACGCGTCGAGACTTGCAACCGCTGAGTATCTAAGCGGAATCGAAAGGCAAGCGGGAGCAATTCTCTGGAGGGAGATCTATCCGGGATTCAAGATCCCAATAGGTGTCTGGTTTGTGAGGGAGATGCTGAGAAAGTGCTTCAAACAAGATTTTGTAGAACTGAACACACTGGAAGAGGCATTAGAATATCTATCAAGCTTTTCAAGAATCGGTATCAGCGAATGGGAGAGGAATTCAAAGCTTCTCGACTACCTAAGGAGGCAGAAGACATTATGGACATTCTTGTAGAGAGAAGGAAGGTCTCGAATGCTCTCGGAAAGAGCAATCTGCCCGGACTTGACTACACGCTCAATCCATACATCGGCTGTTCCCATGGATGCATATACTGCTACGCAAGGCTATACAGCGAACCGAGAGTTGGGAATAACTGGGGCAAGATCGTGATCGTAAAGGACAACATCGTAGAAATTCTCGCAAAGGAGATAAGAAGAAAGAAGAAAGGAGTTGTTGGGCTTAGCACAATTACAGATGCTTACCAAAGCATTGAAGCAGAAAAAGGAATAACAAGAGAACTTCTCAGAATTCTGCTTGAAAACAACTTTAAGGTGAGCATTCAGACAAAGAGTTCCCTCGTGCTGAGGGATCTGGATCTTCTCTGCTCCCGCTTAGAACTTGTTGACGTTGGTTTTACGATTACGACGCTAAAAGATGAATTTGCAAGAATTATTGAGCCAAAAGCGTCTCCACCAAGTGAGAGAGTCAAGGCCTTAGAGAAGATCTCTGCGGAAGGAATAAAAACCTGGATATTTCTCGGGCCAATAATTCCGGAAATCAGCGAGAATAGCTTTTCAGAGATCGTAGAGATCGCAGAGTCAACTAACAGCGTGCTTTATTACGATAAGTATAGGGTCAAGCCATTCATGTATGGGCTGGCAAAAGAATTTGCAGAAAAAGCCAAAAAAATTGACTGGAACGCGATTTCCGAAAAAATCAGGGAGCTTTGCAGGTCTAGGGGTGTCGAATTTATCCCCGCTTTCGATGATATTTAGCCTTAAGAGAAGGCTTTTTCTAGCGGTGGGACTACCTGTTTCTTCCTGCTCATCACATTTTCCAGCCAGACGCTTTTACCTTCGAGATCCTTTCCAAATGCCTTCCTTACAATCTCCGGTTCGTCTGTAACAACCATTAACTCCGTTCCCCCCTTCATAATATCTGTTAGCATAAGGAAGACACTGTGATAACCTTCTGACTTCTTTTTCACAAGTTCGCTGTAGATCTCGTCTTTTCTGTTCTCTATCAGGGAGAGGTCGAGAAGCTCGATCTGTCCAATTCCAACCCTCTTCCCGCCCATAACGAAGTCCTTAAAGTCCCTCATTACAATTTCTCTTGCAGATAACTCTTTTACCTCTGAAAGCTTTGATTTCACCTCAATTCCGAATTTTATCAGGTCATCAATACCCGCTATCTTCGCAAGCTCTTCTGCAACTTTTTTGTCGAGTTCTGTGGTAGTTGCGGACTTAAAAATGACCGTATCGCTGAGGATCGATGCAAGCATGATTCCCGCAATATTTTTTGGCACTTCAACGCCCGTTTTATCGTACAGAATTTTAAGAACCGTTGCGGTGCTACCAACTGGCAGGGATAAGAACAGTATTGGATTCGGAGTGGTAATATCACCGATCTTGTGGTGATCTACGATTGCAACGATTTCTCCCCTGTCAAGATTATCCAAACTCTGCGCCTTTTCGGTGTGGTCTACGAGTGCGATCTTCTTTCCAGTTGCGTCCGAGATCTTCTTAGGGGCGTCAAAACCGAATTTTTCAAGGACAAACTTTGTTTCAGCATTCAAATCTCCCTGAACCGCTGGAATTGCGTCGAAATCGAGTTTCATCATCTCGTCCAATCTTCTTGTCTTTTTCCACTCGTTCCAAAGATATGCGAATGAGATCGCTGAACATACGCTGTCTGTATCGGGATTTTTGTGTCCTACAACAAAAACTTCAGCCATGAATTAGACTGCATCCACGAATAAATAACGTTTTCTGATGACTCTTCTGTCTAAACTCTGAAATTCAGAGACAGCAGAAAGTTTAAATATCTACATTTTAAGGGCAATATGTGGATGCAGAGAAGGTTGCAAAGCTTTTGGATGCCAGCAAGGCAATAGTTGTTGGAAATAAACTATCCACTTATAAAATCTCTGAAGAACTTGCAGTTGAAATTTTAAGGCTAATTAAGCTCATGACTCCTGAAAATTGTCTTGGTTATGCTATAGTTAATGGAGAGAGTGTCGTTTTCCGAAGAGGAGCGGAGACGATCTTGGCATTTGTTGACTGTGACAGGACCGTTGGCACAATGAGGAGGCTGAGCGAAAATGTATGAATACGCATATTTCGAGGACACAATTAAGGGAAACAACAAAGAATTAGTTGAGTTTTTGTCAAGATTCAGAAAGTTTTTTGAGGCTGGAATTGTCACTGAATTGGCTTTCACGAGTGGAAAAACTTCCTTTTTTGCAGCTCGAGAACCGATCCTGTTCGCAGTCAGAGTCAGCGGAGATATTGGGGAAGCAAAATTCCAGGCACTGAAGCTTTTGAAGGATTTGGGCTATGTTAGCAAAGAGACTTACAATTTGGAAGAAGTTTTCAAATTTGTCGAAAAAATTGAACAAATGCCACTGGAGGAATTTCTAAGGGAGATAAGAAGATTAAGGGGTCAAATTTAGTCGAATCCTTCCAAAAAGGCCTTAACATTCTTTCCAAGGACTTCGTGATTGTAGCCCCCTTCAAGCACCGCAAATCTTCTTCTTTCGCATTTCTCCTCCGCAAATTCCTTCAGAATTCTGCCGATCTCCCTGTAATCCCCAGTCTCCAAAAGCCCTCCCCAGTCGTCGACATGGCGATCGAAACCAGCTGAGACCGCAATTATGTCATAGTCATGCTTTTCAAGAAATCTCGCTATTCCCTCGATGCTCCTTCCGCTCATGTGGTGATAATTAACCCTTGGCTCATCTTTGAATGCGTTGGCAGTACCATCGCCATAGTGTAGATCGAAGTCCACAATAACCGCTCTCGAGATCTTTCCCTCTACAAGCAATTTTTTAACCGCTATGGCAATGTTGTTGAAGTAGCAAAATCCCCAGGCACTGTCCGGGCTTGCATGGTGTCCTGGAGGTCTTATCAAAGCAAAAGCCGGCTCCCTGAAAGCTATTTCACTCGCCATGATCGCACCACCAACAGCGAGCATGGCAAGCTCAAAGACTCTGCGCTCTCTTCTAACATCTTCAAAATGTCTTTTAGTGTGAACAAGCAGGACATCTTTCTCCTCCGCGGGCTCAGGCTCTAAGAATTCGTAACCTTTTAGTTCTCTAACTATTGCCTCCATTCTTCCCGGTTCAGCGGCGGGCTCATGGCTGTAAACCTCGTAGAATCTTTGGGAGAAAATTACCTTCATAACTAAAATTCGACTGCAAAATTTAAATCTTTTTTGAGTCAAAACATTTAAAAACTTCAAGTTGACATGAGCGAACATGGTGAAAGGGAATATAGCTTTGGCGTTGACCATTGGATTTATACTGTGCCTTTCAGGCATGTCTGAGTTCTGTTTCTGGCACCTATGAGTGCATAAAATCAGGTAGTGGATTTCCTACTTTCAATCAGGGAGATACCATAGAGTTCAAATCGAACGGAGAGGCTATTATCAGGTCTCACTTTGGAGGTCCTTCTATCGTTGGAGAATACGAGGTTAAAGGAGACAAGATCTCGATAAAAATCAGCCTTTTAGGAACGAAGATGAACTTTGATGGAAAGATCGAAGGCAATCTGATAAAAATGGACGATGGCGCAATACTGGAGAAGAAATAAAGAAGAAATAAAACTCAAGAGTTGAGAAAAATTTAAAACCCTTTATGAATCACCAGCTTGGATGATCGCTTCCGCTCCGGGAAAGATCATACTCTTTGGGGAGCATTCCGTAGTTTACGGCAGGCATGCGCTTGTTTCTGCAATTAATCTTCGCTGCAGAGTTGAAGCAAAGAAAAGCAGAGAATTTCGCATAATCTCTCCTCTCGGAGTCACGAGTTTGGACTTCAAAACTCATCCATATTTGAGCTTTGCTGTAAAAAGATTCTGTGAGCTTAAAAAAATTGATGGAGTAGAACTGATCGTTAAAAGCGAGATCCCAATTGCCTCAGGTCTCGGAAGCTCATCCGCGGTCACAGTTGCAACTCTAAAAGCCCTCAGCGAAGAGTTTGATTTTCATATGAGCAACGAGGAGATCTTCGAGATCGCCAAGAAGGTAGAACTCGATGTGCAGGGCAGGGGAAGTGGAATAGATCCCTTTATATCCACCTTCGGAGGCTCCTGGATCTTTCCCGAAAGAAGAAGGGTGGATATTTCCTTTGATTTCTTTGTTATCAGACTATGGGAGAGATCTACAAAGCTGATGGTTGAAAAGGTTGCAAAATTGAGGGAGAAGAATTTCGAAATTGTTGAAAGTATTTTTGATGCGATCGATGCCATAGCTCTAAAAGCCCCAGAAAGCGGGATCGAGGATTTCGAGGAGCTGATCCACATAAATCAGTCCCTGCTCAGAGCGATAGGTGTTAGCTCTGCTGAGATCGACGAGATGATCTCCAAGCTTGAAAAGGCTGGGTTTAAGGCTAAGCTTACTGGAGCGGGTGGTGGCGGGTGCATTTTCGGCATATACCGTGGCAAGAGGCCTGAAGGGAGCTTCATTGTTAAGCCTGAAAGGGAGGGTGTTAGGATTGAGGATTCTTAAGATCGGGGGCTCGGTGATCACGCAGAAAGAGAGTTTTGAGACTTTAAACGAGAGTGCAATGGAAGAAATCTCCTCTGCGATTGCAGAGAATTACAGAGACCTGATCTTAGTCCATGGAGCTGGCTCGTTTGGACATCCACATGTGAAAAAATACGGGCTCAAAGATCCGATCTCGATCGCAAAAATACATGACGCATGCATGAGGCTCAATGAAGAGTTCTGCAGAAGGCTGATCAAATTCAACGTTCCCGCGGTGGGGCTTGATCCTATGACGTCCGATTTTCTTAAAGTGGCAGAACTGCTGAAAAAGGGATTTTTGCCCGTGCTTCATGGAGACGTTAATCTGAAATTTGGAATAACTTCAGGAGACGATCTTGTTGTCGAATTTGCGGAAAAATTCGGAGCGGAGCGAATTGGATTTGCTACAAATGTCGATGGAGTGATCGTTGATGGAAAAGTCGTTAAAAAATTCACCCGGGAAATGAAGGCGGATGTTATTGGTGAGAGCGATGCAACCGGCAGAATGATGGGGAAGATCGAAAAGATCTTCGCGATGAAACAAAAATGCAGGGTTTTTATATTCAGGGGCATTGGAGAAAACGTTAAAAAGTTCCTAAGGGGCGAGGAGGTTGGAACCGAGGTGATCACGTGAAAACATCAAAAAGAAAAATTGACCACATAAAGATCTGCCTTCAAGAGGAAGTTGAGTCAGGTTATACGGGGCTGGAGGATGTGATGCTCATACACGAAGCCATTCCAGATTTAGATTTTTCAGAGATCGACTGTTCAACGCGGTTTTTAAACAAAAAGCTCTCTTTTCCGTTTCTAATAGCCTCGATGACTGGAGGCCATGAAGAGACCGCGAGGATAAACGAGAATCTCGCAATAGCGGTTGAAGAAACGGGTATTGGAATGGGTGTTGGAAGTCAGAGAGCTGCACTTGAGGAGAAGAGCGTTGTTGAAACATTTACAGTTGTTCGGGATAAGGCTCCAAATGCTTTTATTTATGCAAACATCGGTGCTCCGCAGATAATCAAGGAACCGGAGATCGCTGACAAGGTCGTTGAGATGGTCGAAGCGGATGCGATTGCGATTCATCTAAACTACCTTCAAGAAGCGATTCAGAATGAGGGGGATAAAACTGCAAAGGGCTGTTTTGAAGCGATAAGAGAGGTTTGCAAAAGTGTTAAAGTTCCAGTCATCGTAAAGGAGACTGGAGCGGGAATAAGCAGAGAGATCGCGATTAAGCTGAAAGAGGCCAAGGTTTCAGCGGTCGATGTTGGAGGAAAAGGAGGAACTTCCTTCAGCTTAGTGGAAGCTTATAGAAGTGAAGATGAAGTCCTGAGAGATGTTGGATTCGATTTTGCTGACTGGGGAATTCCTACAGCTTTTTCAATTGTCGACTGTGCGGACATTCTTCCAACGATCGCGACGGGCGGAATTAGAAATGGTCTCGACATTGCTAAGAGCATAGCTCTTGGAGCGGAGCTTGCAAGTTCCGCACTTCCATTTCTGGCTCCCGCTCAGAGGGGTGCAACCGCGGTTAAGAGACAGATCCTTCGATTCTTGACCGGTTTTAAGACTGCGATGTTTCTCACAGGTTGTAGAACTCCTGAAGAGCTGAGAAGGAAACCTTTATTTATAACTGGAAAAATTGCGGATTGGTTGAGGTTTAGGGGAATAGATCTAAAGGCTTTTTCAGAGGGGAGAAGATGAAGTATATCGAGGAGAGGGCAAAAATCGTAAACGAGGCGTTGAATTACTATCTGCCAGAGAAGGAACTCGAGCTTTATAAGGCAGCGAGACATCTGATAAAAGCGGGTGGCAAGAGATTGCGCCCTGTAATAGCAATTGCGATTACAGAAGCCATAGGAGAAGATTACAGAAAGATCATGCCCGCGATCGTTGCCCTTGAGGCGATTCACAACTTCACGCTGATCCACGATGACATAATGGATCGGGATGAGATGAGAAGAAACGTTAAAACCGTCCACACACTGTTCGGAGAGGCTACAGCAATCCTCGCTGGAGACACGCTTTTCGCTGAGGCATTCAATCTTCTTTCCAAATGCGATGTGCCGGGAGAGAACGTAAAAAAGGCCTTGGAGGTCATTTCAAACGTCTGCATAATGATCTGCGAAGGGCAGTTCATGGACATAAGCTTTGAGAATAAAATGATAAGCGAGGATAAATATCTCGAGATGGTAAAACTGAAGACCGGAGCCTTGATAGCTGGCTCCTCATCGATTCCCGCTGTTTTGTTTGGCAGAGATGATCTGTTCGAGCCACTCTGGGACTACGGGATTTTTTCAGGTATTGGATTTCAGATCCACGACGATGTTCTCGACTTGATAGGCAAAGACATAGGCAAAGACTGGGGAAGCGACATATTGAAGGGTAAGAAGACGTTGATAGTGATAAAGGCTTTTGAGCTTGGAGTTGAGCTTAAAACGTTTGGAAAGCAAAAAGCGAGCCTTGAAGAGCTCAAAAAAGACGTTGAAAAGCTTAAAGAGTGCGGTGCCATCGATTACGCCCAGAAAAAGGCTACCGAGTATATAGAAATGGCCAAGAAGAAATTATCGTGCCTAAAGGATGAGAAGAAAAGAAGGGGGCTCGAAGAGTTGACGGATTTTCTTGTGAAAAGAAGCAAGTGATGATTTACCCGGCTAAGAGAGCCAAGAAAACAGAAAATTTTTTAATCTTCTTTCCCTACAATAACTGCCCGTCAGCCATGCGTCCCATGAGAAAAGATGATTGGGAACCCACACGACGGGCTACACAATGATCGTTATGGAAACGCTCGAAGAGATTAAGAGAGACATTTTGAACTGTAAAAAATGCCCCCTGCATCTGACAAAAAAGAACTACGTTCCCGGCTCGGGCAGTGGTAGTGCTGGAGTTGTTTTCATTGGAGAGGCGCCGGGAAGGGAAGAAGATCTGAAAGGCGAGCCTTTCGTTGGCAGTGCGGGGAAGCTTCTCACGGAAATGCTTTCTTCGATTGGTCTGACGAGAGATGAGGTTTTCATATGCAACGTTCTAAAATGCAGACCGCCGAACAACAGAGATCCTCTGCCCGAAGAAGTTGAGGCATGCGGAAAATTCCTTATAAGACAGCTCAACACCATCAAACCAGAGTTGATCGTTTGCCTGGGCAGACACTCTGCAAGCTTCATATTCGATCTCTTTGGACTGCAGTTCAGCTCTATAACAAAGCTCTGCGGAAAAGTTTTTGAAGTGGAAGAGTGGGGTAAGAAAGTTAAAATTTTACCGCTATACCACCCTGCAGCAGTTTTGTACAGACCACAGCTTCGAGAAGAATACGAAAGGCATTTCAGGCTGATAGGAGAGCTTTGCGGTAAAGGAAGGAAGCAGAAAACTCTTTTTGACTTCTAATCACACTCCAAAAGTTATCCTCAAACCATCCCTCAAAGCCGGTGCCAGGCCCAAGACTAGCAGAACGAATTTTATAAAGTTTTTCAGAGTCTGCTTCTCTTTTGACGAATCTATGATATACAAGATCGAGCCGATAACACCAAACTTGACAATCGGCAAAGCTACCGCACCGAATTTCTCAATGAGAAATCCCGGAAGAACGTGGATCTCGACATAGCCATGATAATTCACGCCGAGGAAAGTTTCGAAGGCGTCAAGCATATGGGCGAACATGACAGAGGCACTCAGCAAGTTTTTCGTTTCCAATGGTAGGAAATAAAAGGAAATGGCAACTATAAAAGCCCCCATAATCCCGTAAGGCAAGACAAGTGGGTTTGATACGTCTAGATTAAAGAAAAGCAAAAAGAGTGTGGCGAGCGCAAATGAGAGACCAACGATGCTGTATGGAACATAATACCTATCCCCCACGAATTTCTTCGATATCAGGAGCGTTGGAAATGCCAAGAAGAAGATCAGGAAGAATATAAATGGAGACATGAAAATATAGGAGATGGGCGGTTGAATGAAGCCCGCATCTTCAACAACTCTTGCGGATGAACCAAGAATTATGTAAGGCAGATTTGCCAAAATAAACCTCGAATCAATTTCAAACCTTTTTTCAAGGAATCTGTAAAACAAGAAAACCGCTATTACAAGTATTATCGCCCATGTGAGCGTATTAACAACGTTGTAACCCTCCTTGTAAACGATGGAATCGATGAAGTATTCCTTTATGAATACCCAGAGATCCATGAAAAAAGTTTTTCAACAGTATATGAACTATTTCCTTCATTGACTAAAATGTAGTATCCCTAAATTATTTCACTACTAAACACCCACTTCATGTGAGAAAACTAACGAACAAAAAGATCAGGTGGATAATCAGACAGCTTGACAAGGG
>JASKJN010000056.1 GCA_030153385.1 Archaeoglobaceae archaeon | reverse complement strand
TTACACCATGGCTGCCTACGGGTTGTCTGAAACCTGTCCCGCGCTTACAGGGGCTTTCATAAAACCCCACTTGCTAGATATGAGCGAAGAAGAACTTACAATGCTCTCAGTCAAGACGGGTATTCCATTCCCGCTTGTGTATGCCAGAGTTGTGAGGGAAGACATGACTGACGTAAAACCTGATGGCAAGGAAATGGGAGAAATCGTAGTTAGGGCACCATGGTTAACTGACAGCTATCTCAAGGATGAGGAGAAGACAGAAGAGCTTTGGGCGGGAGGTTGGCTCCACACTGGAGACATAGCAGTTATCGATGAGGAGGGTTACATCACGATCGTTGACAGGCTCAAGGATGTGATAAAGAGCGGTGGAGAATGGATATCCTCACTCACCCTTGAGAACCTCCTCAGCTTAAATCCGAAAGTAAGAGAGGTAGCAGTAATCGGAATTCCGGATGAGAAGTGGGGTGAAAGACCTCTCGCAATCGTTGTTCCGATGCCAGGGGTTCAGCTTACAGCTGAAGAGCTGAAGGAATATCTAATGAAATACGCGGAACAGGGTGTGATCACAAAATGGGCTGTGCCCGAAAAGTATGTTTTTGTTGATGAACTGCCAAAGACGAGCGTTGGAAAGATAGACAAGAAAGTCTTAAGGCAGAAGTTCAAATAATTTTTTAGTCTTTTTTCCTGAGCGATTATCTGTTTTCCTTTCTTTTTCTCCTCAAATAACCCGTGATATCCTTCTCCGATTTTAATGAACCCAAACTAGACACTCCTTCCTGGTCGTCAAGCTTCTCCAAGTTTCTCTCCACATTCTCCTTAATATCTTTTCTCCTCTTTATCTGCAAATCAAGCTCTTTTTCGAGGTCTTTTTTATTTTCCTGCATAATCTTCAGAAAAAATTTGCATGATAGTATTTAAGAATTTTCGCTCAGGAAACTTTTCCAGATCAGCTCCAAATATTTCTGCCAGTCCTCACCAAAGACCTCTCTAAGAAAGGTTACAGAATTTTGAGCCTCAAGCAGGCGATTGAAGCTGATGAAGAGGCTGTGATAATTAAATTTTTCTATATTTGCCTACCATTTTTATAAATTTCTCCCACTGCTCTTTTGAGAGCACATGAAATTCGAATGGAGAATCAAAGAATTGTTCCGTTAATTTTCCAAAAATTTCGAGCTTTTTGTCTCTGTCCCTGAATTCATCTGAGACGATAGCTATGTCAATGTCAGAGAGACCTACAGAATAATTCCCTTCAAGAACCGAGCCAAAGAGGTAGATCTCGGCATCTGGGCAAAAGTTTTTGACGATCCTCTTTGCGTAATCCAAATACCTTTCCAGATTTTCGAAATATTTCTTCCTTTCTTCGTATATTTTTTTCAAAAACCCCATAAGATTTCCCTCAACTTTTTATAAAAATTGAGTGCTACTTCAACTTCATTTTCTCTGAACTCTTCTGGAAGATATCTGGATGCTATGTAAGCAAATTCGAGATTTCTGAGAGTTGCCCAGTTTTCCCTCACAAAACCTTCAAGATTCTCAAATCCTGACAAGGATGAAAGATCGCTCAACAATCTTCTCAGGCTGTGCGTTTTTTCAAAGTATCCAGTCAGATCAAGAAGTTTGGCTTTAATAACAAGCTGTGATGCCTGTTCTATATGAAACATCGCTAAATCCCAGTCTTTTCTTTTCAGATCTTCCATCGCATCTCTGATGAACCCTTCAGCCCTTTTAAGCATGATCTCGACGTCTCTTCTCATTAACAAAACTTGGCATCTGAATAAAAATCCTTGCCTGATAATTAATGTTTTTAGATCCTATTGAAGCAATTAAAACCCAAGCAAAACTATAGCTATGAGCAATGGCGTTGCAATCGCATTCACAATTATCCCTGCCATGACAAGCTTTGTTGCAAGTTTCATAGGGAAAATGGAGGCATAAAATGGTAGGGAATGTCTGGGGTAGTCCATTATGACTGTGAAAAGGAATCTTCCGATCAGGAGTGCTACAAGGCATTCTTTAACGCTTATCAGTCCATTTCTAAGCAGTTCACCAGCAGTAAGAACTGAAGACATCGGGCTGAAGATGTGGATAGAAATAAGGGCTGCAAAGTTAGAAGAGAAGCCAAATTGCCTCGTATAGATATCGACTTCCTTGGAAAGCAGATCGAAAAAGCCTAAAAAAACGAGGGTTGAAATGATTACTGTTATGATCGTGTATCTGACCAGAACCTTTTTTGTCATTTCTAATGCTGAATTCAATGAGCTTTTGAGAGCATCATTCCGATTTTTCGATTTCTCGGGTAAATTGATCTCTGCGTGAAAATTTCTTACCTTTAACCTTCCGTAAACTATTCCGATTACCATTGAAATGAAAGCGGTTGCAAAGCTGAGTGCAATGTAGATCGAACCAACAAAAAGACCCAAAGCAGCTATCGATATTGGAAGGTAGTAGCGGAAAAGGAAAAAGACAGTAGAGAATGGTCTTGTAACAAGTTTGTAAGCCACCACTGCAGAATCTTCTAACCCGTTTCTATCTTTAAGCGAACCTACAATACTCATTCCCCCTCTAATGTCTACGATTGAGACAATGGCGGGAACTGAAAATATTGTGGGTAAATTGGCCAGCCTCATTAAGGGAGCAAGTGGCCTCGAAATTATCTTTGCCAGACCAAAATCCACAAGTAAGTTTGAAAGAAAAACTCCGAGAAAACACGCCAAGCCCATGGAGATTATGGAGTAGAGAATGCTGTGGAGATCCATCTGAACACCTTTGCTATTCTCTGTTAATTATCCTTATGCACTTCCGCTTTGGTGATTTCCGAGATCATTTCAATGTAGTTTGGAGCGGGATCAAAGACTTTTGATCTTGTGTCATAGATTTCGAGCTTTATCCCTTTTTTCACTATCAGACTGCAGATCTGAGCCAGATCGTCGTCAACTTTTCCAAATACTGGCACATTGGCCTTTCCATCGGTGATCAGTATTCCTCTGCAATGTGCATTCTTTACATGATTTGAAATTGATATCAGCTTTAAGAGCGCGGAAGGTAGTGGAGTTTTTCCTCCAGTGGGAAGCGACTCGATGGCATCGAATATTTCTTCGTATCTTTTTGTGGGTTTCACAATGAGTTCTGCTTCGTTTCCACGAAAGACTATGAGCGAGAGCCAGTCTCTGCGCTGATAGGATCTTTCAACAAGCTTCTTCGCTATTCCTTTCGCAATGCTTATCCTTTTCTGCAAACCCATACTTCCGCTTGAATCAAGAAGTATGGCTGTAATTCTTGGAGTTCTTGCCTTCCGAACGTTTACCCTTATGTCTTCGTTTCTTATCTCTATTGGGAATCCTCGAAGCACTGCTGAGTTTAGAGTTGCCAAGATGTTAATATCCTCAAATCCATTCAAGGGTGGAACATAAGAAACTGGAATTCCATGCTTCTTTCCGATTACCGTCATCTTACAATCCCTTGACGCTCTGCATCCAAAATTTTCGGTTTTATCTTTCAAATTCTTTGGCTCTATTTTTACTTCACTCGAATCAAATTTTTTTTCGGAATTTCCACATAGGTTCTCTTGCTTTTCCTCAGGCTCTCCAGAACTCTCTTTGGTTTCTTTCTTCTCGGTAAAATTTTTTTCATTAAAATTTTTTCCTTCCGGAAGCTTTAGTTCTATCTGGGGCTTCTGGAACGGTCTCGCCTTAATTCTGTGCGGTAGTGTAAGCTCCATTGCTCTTTTCAGATCCTCAAGATTAACAGACTTTCTTCCCTCAAACGCTGCTATTGCCTTTGCTGCCTTTACTGTCGTAATTTCCGCTCTATGCGTTTTTATTCCCATCTGAATTATCGTCTCAGCCAAAAGTTTAAGCAATTCATCACTGATCGCAACCTCTGACAAAATTCTCTTGGCATTCGAAATAGCATCTCTCAGCTTATCATCTTGACTTTTGTATTTCTCGCAAAAAGAAATCGGATCTTTTTGAAATTCCGTGACCCTCCTAACTATTTCCACTCTTTCATCTGCATTTTCCGAGGCCTCTATTGATACGAACATTCCGAACCTGTCGAGTAGCTGTGGCCTGAGCTCACCCTCCTCGGGATTCATTGTGCCAACGAGGATGAATCTTGCAGGATGCTTTAGAGATATACCTTCTCTTTCCACAACATTCCAGCCAAGAGCTGCTGAGTCGAGCAAGACATCTGCGATATAATCTTCAAGCAAGTTTACTTCATCTATGTAGAGAATGTTTCTGTTTGCTTCTGCAAGAATTCCGGGCTGTAAAGCTCTTATTCCTTCCTTCAAAGCCCTGTTTATGTCTATTGTTCCAACAAGCCTGTCCAAGGTTACGCTGAGTGGCAGGTCGATCACCTTCATTCGTCTTTTTGCAACTTTTATACTTCTATTCTCCGCTTTCTCTCTGCAAGCATCACACATCTCCGCAACGTTGTAGGGATTGCAGTTAAATGCGCAACCATCTACGACCTCTATTTCTGGCAAAATCTGTGCAAAAGCCCTTACCATCGTAGACTTCCCTGTTCCTTTATCACCGCTGAGCAAAACACCGCCTATGCTCGGATCAATTGCGTTGCAGATGAGAGCAAGCTTAGCTTTTTCCTGCCCAACTATTGCAGAAAAAGGAAAGAACTTCATTTAATCACCTCCTCTAAAATCCCGTCAATTTCAAGATATTTCTCCTCAACCTTTTTCTTCAATTCTCCAGCCTTCCAATACCCTCTTTTTTCAGCTTCGAGAAGCTTCTCGAGCATCTCTCTCACTGCATAGGTGTTCCGCTCCTTTAATCTGTTGAATATCTTTTCATCCAAAACGTATCTTTCAGCGAGCTTCTCCCATATTCTATTTTCAACCGAGTTGGTTGTCGCAGAAAGGCCTAAAAGATACTCAAATCTATCAGCAATCTTTTGAACACCATTGAAACCGTGCTTTAGCATTTCCTCTATCCACTTCGGATTCAGGGTTCTCGTAATTGTTCCCCTTTCTATCGATTCTTTGACGCTCTCAACAATTGCAATCTCTTTTGTTGAATCAACGATCACCATCTCAGCTTTATCTCCTTTGAGAAGTTCAACTGCTTTAGATAGACCTCCAAAGAACTCGTAGTAGTGGTCGAGATCTGTTACCTCGTAATCTACAGAGCTTCTGACTTGGGATACGACATCTACTGTCTTCAAAAGATTTTCAAAAACTTCCCGGGCCTCGATTCCATGGAGATCTTTTCCATAAGCATAGCACATTGAAGCGATATAGGCGTTTGCAAGATCTCCTTCGCTTTGCCATACACTATCTTCGACGAGCTGAAGCATCCTTGTTCCATACTCAGTAGCCACTGGTCCAAAGATCCTCAGCTGGCTCTTAAGCTCATTTTTATGCTTTTTAACAAAGTTTAGCTCTTCTGGTTCATCAAGATTTGATACAAGCTTTACCGCTTTGTCTATAAACTCGATAAGATTTGGAAACATGTCTCTAAAGAAACCGCAAATCGTTACAACAACGTCAATTCTTGGCCTTCCAAGCTCTTCAAGGCTTCTAACTCTCAGCTCCTTCTCCCAGGCAGTTTTATGTATAAGATCGACGCCCAAGAATTCAAAAATCTGCGCTACCGTTTCGCCAAAGGTATGAGCAGTTTCAAATCCCCAGAGAACCAAGGCAACGCTTTCTGGATACTTCCCATTATTTCTCAGATATCTGTTTATTATCTCTCTTGCAGCTCTTTTTCCCCTTTCAAATGCGGATTCCGTTGGAATTCTCATGGGATCGAACTGATAGAGATTTCTTCCTGTTGGCAATACTTCAGGATTCCTAACAACATCTCCTCCAACTGATGGTTCTATGTACTCTCCATTCAAAGCCCTTACCAGATTTTCAAGCTCTAAAGAATTATCAGCAAAGCTTTCTGCAACTTTTCTGCAAAATTCAAGCGTCTCTATAAATTCTTTTTTCACATTTCTGCCAGAAAAGAATTCTTCTACGATTTTTCTCGCTTCATCATCTATTTTCTTCATCGTTCTTGGGTCTTTCGGAATCTCTTCATATTTCAGCCCTTTTTCTTCCGCTATAAGCCTGTGAAGAGATTTAATGCTACCCCTGTCGTATCTGCTTAGTAAAAAGATAAAATCCTTCAAATCCTGAAGCTCGTATTTCTCGCCAAGAATGTGAAGACCTTTTGGAATTATGGAGCGCTTGTATTCGTATATCCTTGCTTCAAGCTTATCTATATCTTTTTCTAATCCAAGCTTTTCAGCAAGTTCAAAAATTTTTGACTTCATTTCTTCAGCCTTTGAAGTGTTCTTCTCAGCTCTGAAATCTTCGATAAGTTCTTCAAGCCTCGCATATTCATCGTAAAGATCTGCTGTTGTGTAAGGTGGAGAGTTGTAGCTGACCAATGTGGCGTAGCTTCTTCTCTTTGCGATCGTAGCTTCAGAAACGTTTATTACATGGTATACATATACGTGTGGCATCGAAGATATCAAGATGTCTGGCCAGCACCTTGAGCTTAATCCAGCTTCTTTACCTTTCATGAATTCGAGAGTTCCATGAGTGCCAAGATGGATCACAGCATCCGCTCCAAATACATTTTTTAGCCATAAGTAGAAAGCGATGTATTGATGGTGGGGTGGTTTTGTCTTATCGTGAATCGCTGAAAGCAAATCCTCGTCTTCTAAAGCTTTCCTTCTTGAAGGCTGGATTCCAATCGCAACGTTTCCAAGCAAAACAACTGGTATCAAAATATCTTCTCCATCTACCATTACATCTCCCGGCGGTTTTCCGAAGTTTTCTACGACTTCTCTTCTTAGCTCTTCTGGTAGCTGATTGAAAAATCTGATGTAGTCGCTCTTTTTCAATTTTGGACAATCTATAGCTTTTTCTGAAAACAACCTGGGATTAAAAAGATTCTTTTCAAGCAAAAGTTTTTCAATTTCTGCCGTCTCTACCTTGTAACCTTCTTTCTTCATGCTGCTAAGAATTACCTTCAAGCTTTCGAATGTGTCCAAGTATGCAGCATTTCCAAGATTCTCCTCTCCGGGCGGGTAATTGTAAATGACTATCGCTACTTTCTTTTCAGAATTTGGCTTTAGCCTTAATTTTACCCATTTTTCAACTCTCTCACAAAATCTCTCAACTCTGTCTTCAATTGGAATCACTTCATCATCATGAACCCCGCATATCGGAAGTGGCTCAACAGCTCCATCCATCTCTGGAAGCGTTACACTTGCAAAGAGATTCACGATGTTTAAACCTCTCTGTTCCTTTTCCCAGTCAGAAAGCTTTTGGTTGAACATTAAAGCAGGTGTAAAGAGCTTTGCATTCTTTTTTCTCAAAAGATCTATTGTATTCCTCGGATCTCCTCCCATTGGGCCACCGTTCATTCTGAACCAAAGAAGACTCACAATTGCATCAACGTCGCTTAATAGCTCCAAAGCTCTAAGATTGAGAATTCCATCGCTGTAAACGGGCACAACGTTAAAATTCCTTCTTTCAAACCATTCAACAATCTTTCCCAGTGTTTTTTGGCACTGCTCAAAATGCATCCCACCGTAGAAAATGATCCCGATCTTTGGCTTTCTATTCTCTGGTTTGTAATCAAAGCCATGGATTGGATGGTAAAATCCGAAATCAGGAAATTCTACTGGATCCTTTACATCTACATCGAGTCCTTTAACCTTGCAGAGATGAAGAAACATGTTTCTGTAATTTTCGTATCCCCCATTTGCCCAGTATTTCAGCGTTTTAACGTAATCTTTTGCATCTTTAAACACACCAAAAGGCAGTATTTTTCCGGCAACCTCTATAGCTTTTTGAAGATTTTCAATTCTCCTTTTTACAGAAACTGGATCTGAAATGTAGGAAGAAACAGCTTTAGCGGGCATTCTGAACTTTCCAAGCTTAGCCTTTGCAACCAGACTGCTACCTCCGACAAGGCATATTAGATCCTTTTCTCCAAAATCAACCTCGTTTAGAATCCCCGGATCTCCTCTAACGTCTACTAAAATCAAGTCCGACCAGTTTACAAGCTCTTGCAAACCACTCTTTTCAAATCTACAGAGATCGTGTGAGTATACAAGCTTTACATCGCAGCAATCTACACTCTCAATCGCTCGCTTTAAATTCTTGTTAACGATTGTGGATATAAGCAGAATTTTTATTCGATTCATAGCCAAACCCCCCTATTAGATATAAAAATTTTTTGAACTCATGTCAAGTAAATTTGCCATAAGAATTCGCTTTCATCGAAGGGCTTTTCCCCATTTATCCACTCCCAGTATTCTGACAGCGTGAGCAGGAAGTAAGGCTCCAAGAACTGCATTGGCATATAGCTTTCCTTGTAAACCGCATTCCTCTTTACAGCGTTAATTTCCTTAAATGCTGGTTCGGATTTTATGTCTTCTTCTGAATAAGGTGCGAAGTAGCTTATTATCCAGATATCCGGATTCTCTTCTACGATCCACTCTTTGCTCACTTGAACCCATGTTGCATTGCATTTCGGGGAAACGACTCTTCCACCAGCAGAATTTATGAAGGTGACATAAGCTTGCTTTGAGGTGTTACAGGCTATGTATGTTGGAGTTGTGAAAGAATACAGAACTTTCACATCCTTATTTATCTTTCTCTGCTCAAGCTCATTCCACTTCTTCTTTATATAATCGCAGATCTTCATCGCCCTATCCTTAGCATCAAAGATCTCCCCAAGGATCATCACTTGCTTGCAAATATCTTCGGGATAGCTTTCAATGTAGCCTATCCTGACAATCGGGATTCCAACTCTTTCAAGTTTCTTTGCATTCTCTCTGTAGCTAGGTGGCTCATCCCAAAGTATTATCAGATCCGGATTAAGTGAAAGAATTGCCTCCTCATTTATCTTGCTCATATCCCCAACAGAAGGAATATCCGAAACTCCTGGATCGATCTTAAGCAGAACAGGGTTCTTTTTAGCGAGATCTGAGAATGCAACAACTTTATCCCTGATCTTCAAGGCGTAAACCCAAGATTCACCAGCAAGAAAAATTGCCCTACTTGGTGTTTTATTTAGAACTACTTTGGTTCCAGCCATGTCTGTTATTTCAATTCCACTTTTTTCTTCCTCCCTCTGAACACAGCAAATTAGAATCATTGCTGGTGAAATCAAAGCCATTATGAGCAAAAATAAAAAAGCACGGTTATTTTTCATTTTATCATCCTCCAAGCTTTTAAGACATCGGAGATGTTTTCACTCCAGCTTTTGACTTCATCTGGCGATAAAAACTCTACAACGCCTCCCTGAACGTCTCCAACAAGCTCTTCCTCCAGCATTCCTTCTATTTCCCCGTATACTCCTTTTATCCTTTTTAAAATCTCCTCATCAGCATTCCAAAGTCTTCTCTCATTTGCCTCGATAAGCCTTCTTGTGATCTCCTCAAGCGCATAGATGTTGTTTTCC
>JASKJN010000055.1 GCA_030153385.1 Archaeoglobaceae archaeon | reverse complement strand
CAGGTTATGCAGACATCCCATAGCTCTTCAAGTTTGCTTCTGTCCCCTTTCTCCGCAGCTTCCATCGCATCGCCAATTCTTATCTTCTCCGGACACGCAATCGTGCAAGTTCCACACTGCGTGCAGGCTTTTGCATAGCTCATGAACTGCTCTTCAGTAAGCACTGGCTTTATTTCGCCCCTCTTCTTTCTCCTAGCCCTTGCAACCTCTACTGCGATTTCTCCAACCTTCAAAGGATCGAGCACAACCGCGCCGGGATTGCCGTCAAGCAGGTATTTGATCACTTCCTTCGGATCTTTCTTTGTCATGTCTGGAAGGGCATGCATGGCTTTTGCGTTTGTGCAGAGAACTGGAATTCCAAGTTTTCCAGCATGATACAGTATATCCGCCCTTATACACTGCTCATCGATTACTATTATATCAGCCAGTCCAGATCTTACGACTTTGAGCTGTCTGCCCAATGAGCCTGCAATCTTGGCCTTTGGCCAGTATCTGCTCATATCGTGTGCGGTGCAGCAGATTCCTGCAAGCTCAACTTCATCTCCAAGTTTATTGTTCTCGATGTAGTCTGCGATATTAATCGCTGGAGGAGCATGGTGGCCAATAACGAGCACGATGGCCTTGTTTCTATCCAAAACTCCCATTCCAACCTCTATTAAGGGCTGGTTGCTCTCTCCTTTTGGCAGATTGAAGGCAACGATCTGGGCAATATCTGCAATTTCTTTTCCAAGAGAATCCATCATGCCCAAATGAAATGCCTTTGATTCGAAGTCCAAGTAGCTCCCTTCCTGTCCAGTATGAATTGAATCCATCACCTGCACTATCTGCTCCTCAACATATGTCAGGGCTCTCTCAAGATCTGCAAGAGTCTTCGGCTTTATTCCCGTGATCAGCTGTGTGAGCGGTGCGACTTCAGCTATTTCAGGGCCAAGATCAACTGGAATCTCGTCAAGCTTCTTACCAGTCACGTGTTCGATATCGTGGAGCATGTGTCTTGCATGTCCTGTATGGCATGACGCACCTATGGCTACCGCGAGGGCAACTATCCTTCCAGTCTGAGCTTCAAGGCTAATTCCGCAAGCTCCACACTTATTCTCAGTCAGATCGCACTTTCCCATCGTGCAAAGACAGCACATGTCGCAATAAGGAGCATAGAATGGTTTGTAGCGCTTAAGCAGAGTGAAATCCCAGTCTCTTAGCGTTTCGATCTGTGGAAAAGGCGTTGGACCCATTGGTGCCCATTCCTCTTCTTCTTCTGTGATTTCCCCGATCTTTATACTGACGTTTCTCAACTCATCTACAAATATTGCTCCCTTTCTAAATTCGAGAACCATCTTACCACCAGGTTATGCTTTCTCCGATCATATATAAATTTTTTTAAAGTTAATATCAGTATTTTTTATAACAAAACGAATATGTATTTTTTAGAAGTAATTTAATATCTTGTGCTATCAAAATTTTATTCTTTATCCGTCAATGTAATTTACGCCAAAAGCCTTCGCGGTGATCCATTTGATCAAGCCTTCGCGGTGATCCATTTGATCTCCTGAAAAGGTATTTCTCATACACTATACCCGCTTATTATGAAAAAATCTGGCATTATCCCTTCGTTGAATATGAATAAATGGATCTCATCCGCACTTCGTGAACCCGCAGAATCTGCATGTAGCACAGCCCTCGCTGTATTCAAGCACATTACCGCACTCAGGGCAAACGCCACCGATCATCTTTGTCTTTCCCTCTTCTTCCACTATTTCTCCTGCAAATTCTGTTAAGGGCTTTATCCCCTCAACCCCAAATTTTATTCTCTTGTATTCTCCCTTTAACCACTTTTCGAGCACCTTGGCTACTCCATCTGCACAGCTCGTTATCACTTCGCCGTTGTCAAAGCCTATCGAAGGACAGCGAATTCCCTTTAACTGCTTTATCAGCACCTCAGGATTGATCCAGCTCCTCAATGCGACGCTTAAAAGTCTGCCAATCGCTTCAGTTTGCGATGCAGAACAGCCTCCGCTTTTTCCAAGCTGAACAAAAACCTCTGCAATACCTTCACTGTCCTCATTTATCGTAACGTATAGCGATCCGCACCCAGTTCTCGTTTCGATCGTTCTACCCTCAGTTACCCTTGGTCTTGGACGTGGCTCAATGAACTTAGACGGCCTTCTGAATTTTTCCTTCTCCTTCTCCGCCTTTTTAAGCATTAAAACCTGCTCTTCTCTGCTCCCGTCTCTGTAGACCGTGATCCCCTTGCACTTTAGCTCGTAGGCAAGGAGGAAAGCCTTCTCGACATCCAGTCGAGTTGCTGAATTCGGCAGATTTATCGTCTTGCTGACTGCATTGTCCGTAAATTTCTGGAATGCTGCCTGCATTCTAACATGCCATTCTGGAGCGATCTCGAGTGCACATTTGAAGACTCTCTTCATGTCTTCAGGCAATTCGAGCTTTTGAATGCTTCCAGTCTCCGCAATCTTCTCGATTAGCTTCTCGCTGTAAAGTCCAGCGGATTTCAAAGCATTCTCAAAAACCCAGTTCACCTCGAAGAACTCTTCTCCGTCAAGAATGTTTGCCCTCTTATATGCCAATGCAAAAACAGGCTCAATGCCACTGCTGCAGTTCGCTATTATGCTTATTGTTCCAGTTGGAGCTATAGTGGTCGTTGTTGCATTCCTGATCTTTATGCCCCTCTTCTCCCATACGCTTCCCTTCCAGTTTGGAAATACGCCCCGTTCTTCAGCCAGAGCCTGTGAAGCTTTGTGTGATTCACTCTGAATGAACTTCATGACTTTTTCAGCAAGACTTATTGCATTTTCGCTATCGTAAGGGACTCCGAGTAAGAAAAGAGCATCCGCCCAACCCATCACACCCAATCCGATTTTCCTGTTAGCCTTCGTCATCTCCTCAATCTCCGGAATTGGATAACAGTTCACATCAATGACATCGTCGAGGAATCTCACCGCAGTCCAGACGACATCTCTAAGCCTTTCCCAGTCGAAGTCCTCGCCCTTAACAAATTTTGCAAGATTTATGCTTCCAAGGTTGCAGGATTCGTATGGAAGCAGCGGCTGCTCTCCGCAGGGATTCGTGGCCTCGATCTGCCCAACATGAGGCGTGGGATTATGGCGGTTTACTTCGTCGATGAAAACGATACCCGGCTCACCGTTTCTCCAGGCACCTTCAACTATTAGATTGAAGATCTTCCTCGCGGAAACTTTTTTCACGACTTCTCCTGTCCTTGGATTAACGAGTTCGTAATCCTCATCTTTTTTAAGGGCGGACATGAATTTATCTGTAACTGCAACGCTTATGTTGAAGTTTCTCAGCACACCTTCTTCCCATTTTGCTTTTATGAACTCCTCAATGTCTGGATGATGAACGCTCAGAATACCCATGTTCGCTCCTCGTCTCCTGCCACCCTGTTTGATCTGTTCGGTAGCGGCATCAAAGATCTTCATGAAGCTCACGGGACCGCTTGCAACCCCCATCGTGCTCTTTACAAGATCCCCTTTTGGTCTGAGTCTTGAAAAGCTGAACCCGGTTCCGCCTCCGCTTTTCTGAACTTTTGCCATGTCCCAGAGAGTCTTAAAAATCCCGTCAATGCTGTCTTCAACTGGCAAAACAAAGCATGCGGATAACTGACCTAAAGGAGTGCCAGCATTCATCAGAGTGGGGGAGTTTGGAATAAAATCCTGATTCCACATCACATCGAAAAACTTCTTGGCCCAATGCTTGGGATCTCCTCCATAATTCTCTTCCGCAATTGCAATGGCATTTGCAACTCTCCAAAACATCTGTTCTGGAGTCTCAATAACTTCCCCTTTTTCATTTTTGAGCAAATATCTCTTCCTGAGCACAGTTTCTGCAGTTTTGCTTAGTATCATCAAACCCACCGTAGTTAAGTTTTCTTATTCCTCAAAAATCTTACGCCAGCATTGCGATTGAAGCCATTGAAGAAAGGATTTTGCATATAAAATTAGTTTTACTTGAAATCAAAAAATTTTGTCAAACCTTTTTGGCTATGATGACAGTGTAATCCTCGGAATATACATCCAAGATCTCGAAGTTGTTTTCTATAAGCTTGGAGAGATATTCTTCAAGGCTAAGATCGCCCTCGAAGGTGTAAGCTTTAAAGCCCTTCTTAAGACCCTCAAAACCCCAAAGATTCCATTCCAAATCCTCGAGATTAAACCCTTCTCTGGGAAAGAACTGTCGGTTAACGTAGATCCCACCTTTCTTAAGGGCTTTTGAGATCTTCGGAATTATTTCTGCACGCTTCCCGCCAGGATTGAAAGAAGAAAACACCACATCGTAAAGCTCTCCGATATCGTCTCTGAAAAAGTCGCCCTTAACAAAATTAACTCTTTCAGCGTTAAAAGGCTTTAGAAATTCCATTGCAGAGTTTACAACCTCTGGAAGGTCGAAGACGTCCGCTCTAAGCTCTTTGTTAAGCAATGTAAAAGCATAAGCGTAGAGCCCGTGTCCTCCCCCGAGATCGAGGAGTCTTTTTGCTTTTTTGAATTCTTCAAGCTCCGAGATCTTTAGAACCAGCTTCAGATCTTTTAGCAAAGCCATTTTTCCAAGAATTTTGATCCTGTACTTAAAAAAATCCCCTTCTTTTCTTAAATTTTCGCCTCTCAGATAATTCTCAAGGTTCAACCAGATTTCAACCTCCTTCTGCTTTTCATCAAAAATCTCTGCAATTGAGAATGGAGATTTCCTGCTTAAAAGCATTGAAGATATTCTGGTGATTCTGTACTCCCCATTTTTTTCCAGCAGTAATCCCTTTGACTTCAAAAACTCGCAGATGGCTTTAACAGCCCGGTAGTTTAAATTAAGTTCTTTCGAAATCTCTTCAGCTGACATCGGTCTCTCTAAGATCTCAAAAAAGCCAAGCTTCAGACAGTTGGAGAGCAAAGCAAAAGTTTTGAAGTCTTCGAGCCTTAGCAGGCTGTTTAACCACTCTGCATTCATTTTTAACACTTCAAGCATAACTTAAGTAAAGCTAAACTTAAAAAGTTTTATCATTTTTCGAAAAAGTAGTGCGGTTATGAAAAGCTTTTATTCTTGACTTTATAGTGGTTCCATGTATCAAAAGCTAAAACCGCCACAGGAAGGAAACAAGATCGAATACCGAGATGGAAAGCTGATAGTTCCAGATGATCCAATAATACCCTTTTTCAAGGGAGATGGAATTGGAATTGATGTAGTGCCAGCAGCGATAAAGGTTCTGGATAAAACCGCCGAGATCACTGGAAAAAACATTGTTTGGTTTGAAATATACGCCGGTGAAGAGGCCACCAAGCTCTACGGAAATCCCCTGCCTGAAGACACGTTGAATGCAATAAGAGAGTTCAGAGTCGCATTAAAGGGTCCTCTCACAACTCCGGTTGGAGGCGGTTACAGAAGTTTGAATGTTACGATCAGACAAGTTTTAGACCTTTACGCCAATGTTAGGCCGATTTACTACATCAGGGGAATTCCATCTCCGATAAAGGAGCCAGAAAAAGTCAACTTTGTGATCTTCAGGGAGAGCACTGAAGACGTTTACGCAGGAATAGAGTGGCAGAAAGGAAGCAGAGAAGCTTTAAGATTCATAGAACTCCTTGAAAGAGAGTTTGGGGTTAAAATTAGGAGGGATTCGGGTATTGGTGTAAAGCCCATAAGCGAATTCGCAACTAAACGGCTTGTCAGAATGGCGATCAGGTATGCGATCGAGAACAACAGGAAAAGCGTAACTCTTGTGCACAAAGGGAACATCATGAAGTTTACTGAGGGAGCATTCAGGGATTGGGGATACGAGGTTGCCAGAGAGGAATTCGGAGACAAATGCATAACAGAAGACGAGCTGATCACAAAATACAACGGAAAACAACCTGAAGGGAAGATCGTTGTGAAAGACCGAATTGCAGACAATATGTTTCAGCAGATCATTCTTAGAAGTGAGGAATACGACGTAATAGCTCTCCCCAACCTCAATGGAGATTATTTAAGCGATGCTGCAGCAGCGCTTGTCGGTGGACTCGGCATAGCTCCGGGAAGCGACATAGGAGATGGGATTGCAGTTTTTGAGCCGGTTCACGGATCCGCTCCAAAGTATGCGGGACAGAACAAAGCAAATCCCGTAGCGGAGATCCTTTCTGGTGCTCTCATGTTCGAATACCTCGGCTGGAGGGAGGCGAGCAAGATGATCAAAAAGGCAATTGAGCTCACGATACAGCAAGGATTTGTGACTTACGACCTGCACAGGCAGATAGGGGGAAAGCTGGTAGGAACAAAGGAATTTGCGGAGAAAGTTATTTCAAACCTCGAAACCATCTAAATTTTTGGCATGAAGAGTTACAGATTTTCCTACAAGGAGACGAATGTAAAAATTCTTGCAGAAAACGAAGAATTTTATGAGATCGCAGTTAAGGCCATTCTGGAAGCGAGAAGCGAAATTGAAGTATATGCTAAGCTTAACCCATATTTTCTGATAAGTTATGAGCCAATTGATTGCCCAAATTGCCAAAAAAAGGGTGTTGTAATAAATATGTGCAGATCCGCTCGTTTGGCAAACGTTGGACCCATGGCTTCTGTTGCCGGGGCAATAGCACAGTTTGCAGTTGACAGAATGATCGAAGCAGGAGCTAAAATAGCGGTAGTTGAAAATGGAGGAGATATAGCTATTCACTCTGACAGAGAACTCAAAATTGGTGTATATCCTTCAAAAATTGCACTAGTAATTCCACCCACAGACAGAATCTCAGTTTGCACTTCGAGTGGAAAAGTAGGTCCATCTGTTAGCTTTGGCTGGGCAGATGCGGTGACGATCATCGCAGAAGATGCCTGCGTTGCTGATGCCTTCGCTACCGCTCTTGGAAATTCTATAGGGGATTTGGATAAGGAAGAACTTGAAAAAACAGTAGCAAGGTTTTACTCAGAAAATAAGGAGTTCATTAAGGGAGCGATCGTTATTAAAGAGGATTTGATTGCATTTGCGGGCAAAATACCGAGGATCTTGCCGGCAGATTTCGGCGAGGATCTCATTACAAAACCCTAAGTTTCGCTTTTCGAAGCGTAAAATTTAAATCTGGATTGTGACCTAAGCTTAATCTATGGCGGTGAAAATCATCTTATGCCCATCTTGTGGAGAAGAAATTGAAATTGCAGATCTTTACGAGGGATTAGAGATTAACTGCAAGTTCTGTGGCAGTGTAATGATTTACCAGGAAGGCAAATTGCTTCTTTTAGACACAAACGAGGAGTTCAGCCTCGAAGACCTTGAAAGTTATGAGGAGGAGGAAGAAATAGAAGAGGAGGAAGAGGAGGAAGAACTCTATTACGACGAGGAATACTGATGAACCTTTTTAATGTATTTTGCGGGTATCTCTTTTGCGAGGGCGATGAAATCGTTTGCCTTTAAAATCCTGATCCCATCCTCCCTTGCTTTTTTTGCATCGATTTCTAAGATTATCGGCTTATTCGTTCTAAGAGTTGCGACTTCAATGCTTCTCTCTATGCTCGTTGACAGATGAACGTAGGCCTGATTTACTGGCTTTATACCGATTTCAAGCATCCTGTTAGCCTCTTCTTCGCTTGTTCCATAATAAAGCGTATCCTCCTCAGCTTCTGGCATGTCGCTGAGCTTAACGTCAATGCTGTGCCCGTATCTCGCTCTTATCTTTTCACCTTTTATCTCATACCTCTTCTTTTCATCGCTGTAAACCATCGCTTTCAGCACCCATCTGTTAGCCCAGCGGTATTTTCTGCTAACAACCCTTACGAGTTCTTCAAAGCTAACCCATCCGTTTTCATCAATCTCTAGCTCAAATTTTTGTGGAAAATGCCTGAGCAATCCTGAAACAAACTTGCCAAGCTTTTCAACCTTGTCCTTCCTAAGTACGATCTCCCCCTTCAGACCACAAGAACAAACTTCTCCACGATAGAATCCGTGAGTCGGGCAGAATCTTATGTCCTCCATTTTGCTACCTCTCCCTTATCTTTATCTTCTTCCCTGAAACACGAACTATACGGCTCTTCTCTAAGGATTTCACAATCAGATCGAATATTTCTTCGCAATTTATTAATATTTCCTCATTTTCCTCTTCGACGATGCCCTTGCTGAACTCTCTCAACTTGTCCATATCATTCACTTTCTCGAGATTGAACAGGATGTTTGAGATCATTATTTCCAGAAATTTCAACTCCCTACTATTTACTTCCTTGCCAAGAACACTCATTACATCGACTGCCAACTCCCACGAGGGGAAATAGTTTACCATCACCAACTTCTTACTTCCCTCGATTTGGTGTTCAGCGAGGATAGAGATCTCCGGATCCTCTGGGATTTCCCCTTTTACGACCTCACCTACTTCAAAGCGATTTCTTTGCAGGAAAAACTCTAATTCGTCTATAAGAAGATTAACTCTCAGCAATTTTTCCGCTTTATCCACGAAATCTTCAAAGTTGCTGTTCAAGAGCTTTTTAAGAGACTCATAACCTTCCAAGTTTTCTCTACTCAAAAATTTCTCCACAAGCTCCTCATATCTTACCTCTCCCTTCGCAAAGATCTCTCTCAAAAATTCAATTCTTTTCTCCCATTCCTCCGCTCTTTCCGCGATTTTCACGTCTTTATGTTTTTTAAGTTCACTCAGCTTCCCACTGACGACGAATTTCTCCTCCCTCTCCCACTCCACGACTTCTCTCAGCTCAACTTTAGCTCCAATCTGCCTTAGCGAAGAGGCAACTTCGATCAATTTCTCCTTGTCTTCTGAAGTCAGCAATTTTAGCCACACGATCTAAGTATCTGGAGAGACAATTTTAAACTTTTGCCCCAAGGAAAATAAGATATATCAAACCCAATCATTTGCGGTTATGTTCGAGATTTCAGATAGGATGAAGAAGATCCCACCCTACTTGTTCGCAGAAATCGATGCAATGAAGAGGAAAAAGATCGCTGAGGGAGTTAAAGTCATTGATCTCGGGATCGGGGATCCCGATCTGCCCACCCCAAGGCACATAGTTTCTGCAATGCAAAAAGCGGTTGAGAAGGTTGAAAGGCAGAAATATCCAAGCTACGAGGGAATGCTGGAATTTCGAGAAAGCGTTGCAGAATTTTATAAGAGAAGAAAGGGTGTGAGCCTGGACCCGCAAAGAGAGGTAATAGCTTTAATTGGATCAAAAGAGGGGATTGCACATCTTCCGCTTGCCTTCGTTAATGAAGGCGATTATGTTCTCGTTCCAAATCCCGGTTATCCGGTTTATTATGCTTCCACGGTAATGGCAGGTGGGAGACCTTATTACCTGCCCTTAAAAGCAGAAAACGATTTCCTGCCAGATCTTAGCATGATCCCTGAGGAAGTTGTCAGGAAGGCGAAGATCTTGTTCCTGAACTATCCAAACAATCCCACTTCAGCAGTTGCGGAAAAGGAATTCATAAATTCTGCAATTGATTTCTGCTTTGACAATAGAATCATCTTAGCCCATGATTATGCCTACGGCGAAATAGGACTTGATGGTTATCGGCCAAAAAGCTTTTTAGAATTTGAAAATGCCTTCGAAGTTACAATAGAGTTCAATTCGCTCTCA
>JASKJN010000054.1 GCA_030153385.1 Archaeoglobaceae archaeon | reverse complement strand
CCCTTTTCGAGTTGTTTGATGATCCATCTGATCTTTTTGTTCGTTAGTTTTCTCACATGAAGTTGGTTGTGGGTAGTGAAATAATTTAGGGATACTACAGCAAAAATTCCGAGACCTATGAGCTCACTGATACAGGAAGAAGGCTTATCCTGATTCTCCAACAGCTTTTCAGAGTTTTAAAATAATTTTTTTATTGATAACTTTTAACCCAGCGGATTATTTGTTAATTGGATACAAAATTCGAGCAAAATATAAAAAAGTTAATGCTCGGGTGCAAGCTTAGTCAGGATCTTCTGATCCGTTATGACTCCTACCGGCTCTCCCCGATTTGTAACAACCAAAATTCTGACGTTTTCGTCTCTCATCAACCTTATTGCTTCCCTGATCTTCGTGTCCTTTTCAACCAAAACGATCTTCGGACGCATCACTTCTTCAACCTTGGCATCCAGCTTGCCTTCCGCCACCGCTTTTGCGATATGGTCAAGCGTCAAAACGCCTACAAACTTTCCGTCTTTCTTAACCGGGGCACAGTAGATTTCCTTCTCCGCAAGGAGTTTCGCACCATCTATAACCTTTGCATTTGCGTCGATGGTTATGATCAGGGAAGACATGTGCTCTCCCACCGTATCTTTTGGCAGGGCTATGATCTTGTCTATATCGATGATCACGGTATTTGCGGTATCATCTCTGCCAACAACTCTGCCTTGAACCAAGATCTCATTCACTGGCGTCGGACCAACGGTGATCCTGTCTCCCGGCGCGATTTTCTTGATATCACCAAGAATCCTTATCCTTGCCTGACATACATCGGGATTAGAGACTGAAGGTAGATCAATCTCCTCAACTGATAGATCCTCGAAGACTGTATCGTTCACGACTACTGGAACTACAACGCTCTCCTCGGGCTTTGTTATTGAAAGTAGCTCATATGCCTTTGAAGTTGGTCTGTAGCCTCCTTTGGGCCCTGGAACTCCTTCTACGAGCCCCAAAGCTCTCAAAGCCTGCATCTGGTTTCTTACTGTTCCGGGATTTCTGTTTATGAGCTCTGCAATCTCCTCACCTTTAATCGAACCCCCGGCCTTCTTCTTATAAAGCGTTATCAACGCATACAGGATATCCTTCTGTATCTGCGTCAATTCGAGTTCCACCCAACCACCTCCGTAATTTTAATATTTAGCATTGCTCGTGTAAGATATTTATAATTTTTCAATACCAATTGATAGCATTTAACAATCCAGTGTATTCCTCTATTTTTTCACCCGCTTTCTCTCCAAACTGTTCTATAAGCCGAACCACAGCGCTTCCAACAACCACTCCATCCGCACCAGCATTTAAAAGCTCGAAAACATGATCCCTTTGCGAAATACCGAAGCCGACTGCAACAGGCTTCTTGCAGACCTTCTTTACTCTATCCAAAGCCTTAAAGGCCAAACTTGATACTTTTTCCCTAACACCTGTGACGCCGTAAGTTGAAACTAAATATATGAACTCAGAAAGCTCATCCATTGCCTTCAACCTTTCTTCACCCGTATTAGGCGCAGCCAAAAAAACGTTCTTCATTCCGATGTCTCTACAAACACCTACAAACTCGTTTGCCTCATCGAATGGCAGATCCACGACTAGCATTGCATCCACTCCCGCATGATAGGCTTCTCCGACGAAATTCTCTATGCCTTTTCTGTAGATCGGATTGTAATAGCTCATAAGCACAAGCTTTTTATCGCTCTGTTCTCTAAACTTTTTTACAATCCAGAAAACATCTCTTAGTCTGAATCCAGTTGAAAGGGCTGAGAAGTAAGCTTTCTGTATCAAAGCACCGTCTGCAATCGGATCGCTGAAGGGCACTCCAAGTTCCAAGAGATCTGCATGAGCGGAGAGCATAAAATCGACTGTTTTCTCCCTGGTCGGATAGCCTGCTGGGATGAACACGATGAGCGACCTATTGATCATTTAAGCACCTCCATCACGATGCCAAGGTCCTTATCCCCTCTGCCCGATAGGTTAACGACAACAACGGAATCTTTAAGAGTTACATCTTTCTCAAGATAAGCCAGAGCGTGGGCACTTTCCAAAGCAGGAATTATTCCTTCGAGTTTTGATAACTTCAGAAAGGCGTTCAAAGCTTCTAAATCTGTTGCGACTGAATATTCGACTCTTCCCGAATCCTTGAGGAACGCATGCTCAGGTCCAACGCCTGGATAATCAAGCCCAGCTGCTATGCTGTGTGTATCCGCTATCATCCCATCTTCATTTTGCAGAAAGTAAGAAAACATTCCGTGTAAAACACCTTTGCTTCCCGCAGAAAGCGATGCGGAATGTCTTCCACTCTCGATCCCCTCTCCTCCCGCTTCAACTCCGATGAGCCTCACTTTTTCGTTTATGAATGGATAGAAAATTCCAATCGCATTGCTTCCCCCGCCCACACAAGCGATAATCGCATCTGGCAATCCGCATTCAGCTTCAAATATCTGTCTTTTCACTTCAGAACCTATTACCGACTGAAAATCTCTAACAATCGTTGGAAATGGATGCGGACCAACTACTGAGCCGATAAGGTAGTGCGTTGTTTCAAAACTTTCAGCCCAGTCTCGCAAAGCTTCGTTTATCGCATCCTTCAAAGTCTTGCTTCCGCTTTCCACTGGAACGACTTCCGCTCCCAGAATCTTCATCCTGAAAACATTCATCTTTTGCCTTTCATAATCTAAAGCCCCCATGTAAATTCTGCATTTTAGTCCGAGAAGTGTGGAAGCCATTGCGGTTGCGACGCCATGCTGTCCCGCACCAGTTTCCGCTATTATCCTTTTCTTTCCCATGTACTTTGCCAGCAATGCTTGTGCGAGAGTGTTGTTGATCTTGTGAGCACCTCCATGCAGAAGATCCTCTCTCTTCAGATAGACCTTCATTCCGAGTTCCTTACTCAAATTTTTAGCAAAGTAAAGCGGTGTCGGACGACCAGCATAGTTTCTTAGGTAGTAATCGAGCTCTCTTTTGAATTCTTCATCCTGCTTAATCTCATTGTAAGCCTTTTCAAGCTCCTCAAGTGGTGGAATCAAAATCTCTGGAACATATCTCCCTCCAAATTCACCGAATCTCATTTTTAGCCCTCCTAATAAATTCCGCTATCAATCTTTCATCCTTAACGCCATCTCTCTCAACTCCCGAAGATACGTCAACACCTATAGGCTTGACATACTCAATTGCTTTCCTAACATTATCCACATTCAGACCACCCGCAAGCATTACAGGATAATTTCCAGCAATTTTCTTGCTGATATCCCAATCATGCATTTTTCCAGTTCCACAGCCAGAGTCCAAGAGGATCAAATCGGGTCTGTAAGTTTCGATCAGCCTTAATGTTTCATCAAATTCTTTTACGATGAAAGCTTTCATCGCAAAAACACTACCCCGAAGTAGCTCGAAATCCTCAACGCTGAGATTTCCGTGAACCTGAACGAAATCACACTCTGTTTTCGAAACTATCTCTTCCCAATCCCTTAGGCTTTCGGAAGAGGATACGATAAAGATCGGAATGCTTGCATTAGCGATGATCCGCTTCGCAGTTTCAAGATCAACTGCTCTTCTCGAATTGCTCCTCACAACTACTCCTCCAAAGTCCGCATATTTTTCTACGATCTCCAGATCTCTAAGCCCCCGAATTCCGCAAATTTTAACGAACATTGCAGACCTCTAAGAAATTTCTTATCATTCTAACTCCATCCTCCGTTAGAACGCTCTCCGGATGGAACTGCACACCTTCAATGCCATCCTTTCTAATGCCCATAATAACTCCGTCATCGCCCAAAGCTGAAACTTTGAAGCCCTTCGGAACTTCGAGAACTGCCAATGAGTGGTATCTTCCAACTTTCAAGGGATTCTTTAGGCCTTTAAAAATACCCTCAGAGTCGTGTCTTACAATGGAAGCTTTACCGTGAACGGGTTTTACCTTTCCAACCTTTCCTCCGAATACTTCCGCGATGATCTGATGTCCCAAACAGACACCAAGAATTGGGACATCGAATTCGAAAAGGAACTCAAGCTCTTTATCTGGCTTTCCTGGACCTGGGGAGATTACTATACCGTCAAAGCTCAACTTTTTAGCCTCTTTTGCCTGATCTTTACTCAAAACTTTCACGTGATCGAAAAAAGAGATGTATTCGACGAGATTATAGACGAATGAGTCGTAGCAGTCTATAACGAGGATCATAGTCCCACCGCCTTTAAAACTTTCGAAATCTTATTCTCCGTCTCATAAAACTCCTTCTCTGGCTTTGAGTCCGCAACCACTCCCGCTCCAGCTCTTATTCTGCAATGCTTGTTGTATTCAACCATCCTTATAGCTATAGCCATGTCTGAGTTCTCATAAAAGTATCCTACCGCCCCGCCATAAATTCCGCGTTTTGACTTTTCAAGCTCATCTATCAGCTCGACCGCCCTTCTCTTTGGTGCTCCAGTGACTGTTCCAGCGGGGAATGCAGATCTCATGGCATCGAAGTGCGTCATATTAGGCTTCAGCTCGCCAGTAACTTCGCTTTCGATGTGGATAACGCCTGGATAAACAACTGCTTCCATGAATCTGCTAACCTTGACACTTCCCGCTCTGCAAACCCTGCGAACATCGTTTCTTGCAAGATCCACGAGCATCACATGTTCCGCCTTCTCCTTTTCATCGCTCAAAAGATTCTGCATTGTTTCTTCCTCTTTTCCAAAAACTCTCTTAGCGGTCCCAGCTATTGGGTTTATTTTGAAAATCCTCCCTTCAACCCTTCCCATCGTTTCTGGTGAAGAACCGATCAAGGCTTTATCGAATTCGAGTAGAAACATGTATGGGCTCGGATTCAGTTCCCTCAGCCTTAGATAGATCCCGAATGGATCGAAGTCGCTCTTCACCCCGTATTCCCTTGAAAGGACGATCTGGTAAACTTCACCCTCCTCTATGTATTCCTTCCCCTTCTCAACAAGTTTCTCAAAGTAATCTTTATCTTCTACTTTCAAAACACTTGCTCCTCCATCCTTTACCTCTATTTCCTCTCTCTTAGCCCTTTCAACGATTCTCTCAGCCTGATCAACATTTTGACTGAATAGCTTCCCGAGATAGTGGTCGTAAACGAAGTAGGAATCGTAGCAGTTGAAAACAGATTTTTCCTCAACTTCTCTACCAATAAAACCCAGCACAGCGTCGTAGGCAATGTAGCCGACAAGCATTCCTCTCACGTGTATGCTTTTTAGGGCTTCAAATGGATCGCAGACTTCCGAAACCACCTCGCCGTCAACTCTCAGCTTGCTATCAATTTCAATTTTGTAAAGCGGATTAAACGAGATGTAAGTGTATCTCGCATTCCCCGCTTTCTCCACAGATTCAAGTATGAATGGCGAGCTTTCTTCTCTGATAACCGAATAAAGCTTCACTGGATCGACGTATTCATGCTTCTGCATATTATTTCCTCCAGTTTCCTCAAAAATTCTCCTCTCTCAACCTTTTCGTTAAAGATTGCAACGTTTTCCTTCAGGTCTTCAAAACCCAGTGCATAAAGAGCTGTGGCAAAGTTTACCGCTATCAGATTTCTATCTTCTTCCAAACCTGCATTCGCAAAGACGTTCTTTATTCTTCTTGCAGAATCTTCGCTGTCCTTACAAGGAATTATTCCACATTCGCTGATCCCGAAGTCCTCCGGTTTAAGCCTTAGCTTTTCAATGCTGTTTTCAACAAAGTAGGCAATTGTCTCCGCACCTGGATGGACTTCATCGATTCCGCCTCCATATAAAACGATCCCTCTTCTTCCAAGCAACTCAAGCGTTTCTGCAACAGGCAAAAGAAGTTTCTCATTAGAGACGCCTATGATCTGTCTCTCCGGATTTGCTGGATTGACCAATGGTCCAAGAACGTTGAATATAGTCCTGATCCTCAGCTTTCTCCTGACACCAACTACTTTTGCAAAAGAGCTGTGGTATAGTGGAGCAAAGAGGAATGCAAAGTTCGTTTCCCTGATCATTCTCTTGGCAAATTCATTAGGTTGCTCAATTTTTACTCCGAGTTTCTCAAGCACATCCGCAGATCCACTTCTTGAGCTAACCGCCCGGTTTCCATGCTTTGCAACTGGATGGAATACTGAGACCGCTATTGCAACCGCGGTGCTTACGTTTATCGTGGAAGAACGATCTCCACCAGTTCCGCAAGTGTCGAAAACTTTGCCGAGATCGAGCTTAACCTTTTCGAGAATTGCCCTGCTGAATCCCGCAAGCACTTCCGCATCGTAACCCTTAAGCTCTAATCCCGTCAGTATTGCAGAGATCTCAACTTCATCCATCTCGGGAAGCTTTAAAGCTATCTCATAAGCCTTTTCCATGTTAATATTAGTAAAAAGAGCTTCGATCATAATCTCGCCTCCACAAAACTCCTAACGAATTCTTCAGTGTTTTCAGCGAGCATGAACGATGTGCCTACGAGAACCGCGTCGACAACTTTTAGAACCTTTAAGTCCTCAATTTTGCTTATTCCGCTTCCACTAATCTTTACCGCATTTATTTTCGGAGCAAGCCTGAAAGTTCTCTGAAGATCGACGTCTGAGGGATTGAAAATGTCTCTGTTGTTTATCAGCACAACTCTTGCGTTTTCTGCATATTCCAAATCCTCCTCGCTGAATATCTCAATTACAGGCTCTATTCCATGCTCAAAACAGAGATCTGCGAATTCAGAAGTTCTCTCCTTCAGAACTCTTGCAATGATCAAAAGAGCGCTCGCTTCCGCTTCCACTGTTTTTTCCACCTCATTTTTGCTCTCTATGAAGTCCTTTCTCAAAACCGGAAGTTCTGTCTCCTTACATATCCTCTTAAGGCATTCTAAAGACCCCATAAAGGATTTTGCAGTTATGTAGGAGATTGCAGAACAGCCCGCTCTTTCGTAAGCTCTTAAAATCTCAATAGGGTCTCTTCCTCGCAAAAGTTCACCTTTCGTTGGCGAGTATGCCTTTATTTCGCCGATCACCGCATCCCTCTTCTCATCTCTCATGGCATCTACAAACCCGATATGAACCACCTATTCCTATTCTATGGGTTTATTCCCACATAATGTATTTAAGCTTAACGCTTAGGAAAGATGAAGAAAGCATAAATAGTGGTCGAAATACTAAAGATGTGAAGGGATCTCTGATTCCAGGCATTCTCATTCCTCTGATTCTTATTTCCGGTACAATAATATCGATTGCAGTAAACGGAAGCTGGAGCTTCGTTGATAACAGTATAAGAGAGCTCGGAAGATTGGGGACAAAATCAGCAGTTATATTCAACTCCTCGCTAATAATCGCCGGTATAATCGGGATTTTGAGCCTCATTACGTTTTATTTCAGAGTTACTGGTGTTGAACGCCTGTCGATCAGCTTTCTGAACTCAGCTTTCATTTTTTTAAGCCTAATTGGAATTTTTCCAATTGGAAGCGAACTTCACATTCCAATTTGTCTCGGCTTCGTTTTTTCAGCATTTCTAAGCATGAGCTTGCTTGGAATAGCTTCTGCAAAGAAAAACAGATTTCTACCAACTTTTACGCTCACAATTTTGTTCTTCTGCACAATTTCGATGATTCTTGGTTTCATTTCTGTCATCAAGGTTGCAGTCGTGGAAATTGCATTCACCTCTGGCTTTTTTATTTGGTATTGCTTTATTGCAGGAAGTTCATATCTTTTAGAATGATTACCAAACAATTTATACCGAAAAGAACTAAACCTTGCATGCTCGAACTTTTAATTGAGGGAGGACTTTGCTTAATAGGTGACAGGTTCATAAAATGCAATGTCGGAATTGAAGGCAAAAGAATAGCTTATGTTGGAAAAGAAGATTTTAGAGCGGAGCAGAAAATAAATGCAAAGGGTTGCCTTGTTATTCCCGGGTTATTCAATGCCCACACACACTCCGCAATGACTCTTCTCAGAGGTTATGCGGAGGGTCTCCCGCTTAAGGATTGGCTTGAAAAAGTGTGGAAGATAGAGTCTTTGCTTGATGAAAAGGCGGTCTACGTAGGAGCAAAGCTTGCATGCATTGAAATGCTGAAGAGTGGTATTACCTGTTTTGCGGACATGTATATTCACATGGATGGCGTTGCAAAAGCTGTTGAAGAAACAGGGATAAGAGCTGTTCTCGGCTATGGAATGGCGGATCGTGGAGATGAAAATAGGGCAAAGGAGGAGCTTAGAATTGCGGAAAACTTCATCGACAGATGGACAGGGAAAGAAAGGATAAAATGCATGCTAACTCCCCATGCCGTTTACACTTGCTCTTCTGAATTCCTGGCAGAAATAGCAGATATTGCCATAAAAAGGAGATTAATCAAGCATATACATGTCTCCGAAACGTTATGGGAAGTGAAGGAATCAAAAAAAAGATTTGGAGCAAGTCCGGTTGAGATTCTAAAATCCCTGAATTTTTTGGATCGAAAAACGGTTCTAGCTCATGGAGTTTGGCTTAATGAAAGAGATATGGAAATAATTTCAGATTGCGGAGCAAGCGTTGCCCACTGCCCCTCAAGCAATCTCAAGCTATCTTCAGGCATCGCGAAAGTTTTTGAGATGCTAAATAATGGTATAAACGTTTGTTTGGGAACTGACGGAGCTGCAAGCAACAACATGCTGAATTTGTTTAACGAGATTCGACTCTCTGCACTGCTACAGCAATTGAGAAGGAGATTCTTGAATCCTGCTGAATATATTAAAATGGCCACAGAAAACGGATACAAAGCTTATGGTTTGGATGGAGGGTCAATAGAAGTTGGAAAGCTTGCAGACCTTGTCATACTTGAAATTCAGCCTAAAAACTACCCGATTTACAATCCTGTGAACTCTTTAGTTTTCTCTTTCTCTGGTTCAGAAGTCAGAGATGTGATCGTTGACGGCGAATTGGTCGTAGAAGATCGGAATTTGGTGAGATTAGATGAGGAAAGCATTGTTGAGGAAGTTGAAAAAGTGATAAACCTCAACATTCATCATGAAAAAGTTTAATTACTTGTGAAATTATATGCGTCCAATGGCAAGATTCCCTATTGCACTGATAAAAAAAGAGGCGAAAGAAGAAAGAAAAGAGAGCGAGAAGCTTGATCCTTTCGAAGAGGAAGCCTTAGAAAAGATAAGAAAAGCAAAAAAAGAAAAAGAAATATTAAAAACGAGAAGGGAAGCCGGATTGCTAAAAAGAGAGAAAGTAAAGGAATACCGCATAGAAGAACTTGGTGCACTGATCGAATTCACGCCACCTGAAGGATGGCGAGTGGCTGAGGAGTATTGGGTTAAAGAACCGTACTGTAAAGTCTATATCCTGCACAATGATGAGGAGCAGGATTACTTATATTTCGTGGCAGAGCCAAGATTTAACCCATATGAGCTCGAAGTTTACGGGCAGATCTTCCTTATAATAAGAGAAGAGCTCGAAAAACTGGAAATTCAGGACGGAATTGAAAGAGAAGAAGTGCTGAAAGAAACCTATACCAGAGTCCTCAGGGAGCTAAAATTGGATCTGGATGATAAGAGCCACTACAAGATTCTCTATTATCTCTTCAGGGACCTCCTGGGATACGGAAAAATTTCCGCCTTTATGAGCGATCGAATGCTCGAGGATATTCGTGATCAACCTTGCGCAGAAGTGTGGGAAGCATCTGAGCATTGCGGAGCCGATGGTGGATGCCACGATGCCTGACGGGAGCAGAATTCAGCTCACACTCGGTAAAGAGGTAACAGACCATGGCTCAACTTTCACGATAAGAAAGTTCAGAGAAGAGCCTGTGACGCCAGTAGACTTGATAGCATGGAAGACTTTCAGTGCGGAGCAGATGGCTTACCTCTGGCTCTGCATTGAAAACAAGAAGTCTCTGATCTTCGCGGGTGGAACTGCAAGCGGTAAGACGACTTCGATGAATGCGATCTCGCTCTTCATTCCGAGAAGAGCGAAGATCGTGACGATCGAGGACACAAGAGAGCTTATGCTTCCGCATGAGAACTGGATTCCAGCGGTTACGAGGGACGCATTCCATGGAGAGAAGGGAAAGATCGACATGTACGATCTGCTGAGGGCCGCTTTGAGGCAGAGGCCCGAGTATATTATCGTTGGAGAAGTCAGGGGAAGGGAAGCTTTAACGCTGTTCCAGGCGATGACGACCGGGCACACGACTTATTCGACGCTTCACGCTGACAGCGTGAGCGGAGCGATTCACCGCCTTGAAAATCCCCCAATAGAAGTTCCGAGAGCAATGCTTGAGGCTCTGAACATAATAAGCGTTCAGGCGCAGACTTACGTTAACGACAGGAGGGTCAGAAGGAATATAGAGATCGCTGAGATCGTTGGC
>JASKJN010000053.1 GCA_030153385.1 Archaeoglobaceae archaeon | reverse complement strand
GAGGAGGGAGGACAGGAGAGAGATGGCTTTGTTTGCTGTTGGGCTGTGGCACAATGTGTTTGCTGTTAGGGTGGTGAGGTAATTTTGTCCCAAAGTCATCATCGTGATTAAACGTTTTTTATGCTGGATCGATACATCATTGTTATTATAATCATCGTTGCTTTGATCCCGCTTATAATCCCATTCTTGGTCCCTGAGTTAGTTCAGGTTATCACAGCTCTCTATGCTTTACTTTACCTCTTATCCCTTGTTTCTGTTTCTTTTGTCCTATCATTGTTTTTAATCCCCGCATGGAAAGGAGAAAGGAGGCTTTTTATTCTTGCTCTCTCATCAATGCTATCCTTCGCGGTTTTAGGCCTTTTAATCTCCATTCCAAAGGCAAGATTCGCTGGAGACAATCTTGAATCGATATATTCCACTTTTCTGGAACTCTCAGCTACTTCGCCAGTTTTGTTAGCTCTTTTTCTCGGTTTATACTTTCCCATACTTTCATTCGGTATTTGGAAGCTTAGAAGAGAGATAGCGTTTATTAATTTGAGAGAAATTATATTCGCAACTGTCTTCACACTCATCTTGGGTTTTATAACTGCGGTGGCCATCAATACTTCTCCCCACGTCCCAGAAATCAGGGACTATCTTTCAGTATCTTTGATCTTGGATATCTTGACCATCTTCGTTTACACAGTCCTCATTCAGCTTTACCGTGGCACAGAATCAAAGGCCTATTATTCCATTGTCTTCGCATTTACTCTCTTCCGGTTCTTGGGCGATATAATCAGTCTTTTCGGCATCCTAGCTTACGGATTACCCGCAGTATTCTACAGTTTAGCATTTGTGAGTGTCCTTGCGGGTCTTGTGCACGTTTATAAGAGAGACATCGTGATACTCGATTATGCTGAGGTTTTGGAGGAAAAGGACAGGATTTCCGAGCTCTATGCGACCACTAAGGAACTTCAAGAAATTTTGAGCATAATAAACAAAATGCTCAGGCACGATGTTAAAAATAAGCTTCAGGTGATCTTGGGCTACATCGAGGTATTTTTGCCTGAACGAAAGGACCAGTACTTGGAGAAGGCGATAAATGCTGTGGGCGAAGTTAACGAGTATCTTGAAAAGATAAGATCTCTTGAAAGAGCTTTGTCTGCCGGAATTGATCCGCTTAAACCCGTAAATGTTAGAAAGGTCGTTGAAGATGTTTTGAGCTTTTACGAAGTTCCGCATGCAATCCATGGCTCTTGCTTTGCCTTTGCTGACGAGTCGCTTTATTCAGTTATCGACAACATCGTGAACAATGCAATAAAGCATGGCAGAACGGATAAGATCGATGTGTATCTCTCCCAGTTTGAAGACGATTGTGAAATTAGAATAGTTGATTACGGGCTCGGAATACCGCCAGAAATCAGGAGAAGGATTTTCGAGGAATCTTTCACGGTAAATGATAAGACTGGGACAGGGATAGGATTATATGTGGTTAAAAAAGTCGTGGAAAGATATGGAGGAAAAGTTTGGGCTGAGGAAACTAAGCCGAGAGGTGCAACTTTTGTAATAAGACTTAAAGCACCAAGAGAAAAGGAAAAGAAAAGCTTAAATATATCATGAGCAAACGAGTATTATGGTAATCGATCTATACAGAAAGCTGCCAAAAGAATCCTTTGAACTTCTTTTCCGAAATCTCGCTGTAAGGGATCATCTTAAAGAAATATGGAGGGTTTATGAGCAGTTTGGAAGTATAAGCGAGGAAGATTTCGATAAAATATTCAATGAAGTTTTTAGATTCTTTTTACGACCCTTTGAAATAGTTCTGCTGAACGAGAAGGCGATTAGAAGTATGATCCCTCTTGACGAAATGCTATCCGGAAAAGGTGTTTTTAATGCCTACGCGGAATTCATGAACAGCCTTTTTTCACACGGTTTTCTCACACTCAAGCTTCTTTCAGAGCCTTTACAGCAAAAAACTGTGCTGGATAGTTTTATTGAGGAATGGAGAGAGTTTTTAAGAAATTTTGATTCTGGCTTTGAGATCAACCTTTCGGAATATCCATTCCTTTTGCCAGGAACCGCGAAGAATTATTTTTTGGATTGTCTATCCCACTGGTCCACATTCTTGGAAAACTATGAGAAATACAGGGGGCTTTTAAAAGAAGCTTATATGAGTGCGGTCAAAACATTCATCGAGGTTGCTGAGAAAAATAAATTCAAGGACTTTGATAAATTTAGACTCTCTTTCCAGGAAGCTCTTGCCAGGGAGTTTGACTGTTTGATTAAGTCAGAGGAATATCTCGAGCTTCAGGGAATCCTTCTCAGCTCATTATTTGACCATATTTACTGTCTTAGAAGATTTTTGGAGATCATCATTGAGAATAACCCCGCAAGCCCTTTTGCGACGGTTTCTCAGATAGATGAAGCATACAAGCGGATTTTAGACCTTAAGAGAAAAGTTTCAGAGCTTGAAAAAAGGATTGAGAAACTGGAGGGAGAGATATGTTCGAAAAAATCCGAGAAGTAAGCGTTAAACCCTGGACTTGCGAATTCGAAGTAGTTCACGAGGACTGGCTTTTCAAACTTTTGCATTTCAAGGGCGAGAAGAAGCACAGAGTGCCGTTATTATTTGTTTATGCCTTCATAAATCGTCCATACGTTTTGGATCTGAATGAAGACGTTAGCGTTGTTAGAAAGCTCATAAATGAAGGCATCGATGTCTGGATGATCGACTGGGGTTATCCGAAAAGGGCGGATAGGTTTTTGAAGATCGAGGATTACATCGATTACATTGACTTCTGCGTTGATCTTATTAGAAAAGAAAGCAAAGTCGAATCACTCACACTGCATGGCTACTGCCTTGGTTCCACTCTTGCAACGATCTACACCGCCCTAAATCCCGAGAAGGTTAAGAACCTCGTGATCCAGACTCCACCATTGAACTTCGATACCGAAAACGCCCTTGCACTCTGGGCGAAACATATTGACCCAAGGAAAATCTCACAGGCGGTTGGGAATGTGAGCGGAGAGATGCTGAACATCGCATTCCTGCTTATAGATCCGATAAGGCTCGTATTGGGCAAATATCAGGGGTTGATCGATAATATCGAGGATCCAAGGTTTCTGAAGGAATTCTTTTCAATGGATTTCTGGATCTTCGACTCCCCTGCAGTTGCTGGAAAAGTATTCGAGGAATACATTGAAAAATGGTATCATAAAAACGAGATCATGAACGGTAATTACACCGTAGGTGGCAAGCTCGTGGATCTGAGCAAGATCACGATGCCGGTGCTTGCGATTTACGCTGAAAAGGACCACATAACTCCTCCGAGCGCTGTTTTACCATTCTTGGAGAAGATTCCCGCGAAGGAAAAAAAGGCCATGAGCGTTGACAAGGGGCACATAGGCCTGACTGTGAGCAAGAGCTCCCATGCAAAACTATGGAATGAAGCCATAAGGTGGATCGTGGAGAGATCAGACTGATCTTAAATCTATCACTCTTTTAGCCTTACCCGTAGATCTTTCTTGGATTCTCTGCTGGAGCTCCTTCAAATCCCATATCTCTCCCGTGAAGATCTCGTCCCTGACTTCAACCCTCACCGTGATCTCATCAAGCCCATTCTGTCGTGTGAGCATGATCTGGAAGTTATCTCCAACTTCGGGTATCTGCATGAGCACGTGCTCGATCTGACTTGGAAAAACGTTTATTCCACGAATTATGAGCATATCATCGCTCCGCCCGAGAATCCGCAAAAGCCTTGGATGGGTTCTTCCGCATGCACACTTTTCATTTTCGAGTATCGTGATGTCCCCTGTCCTGTATCTGAGTATGGGCATCGCCTCCTTGGTCAGAGCGGTAAGCACAAGCTCCCCTTTTTCACCCTCGCCCACAGGCTCGCCTGTTTTCGGATCCACAACTTCGATGAAGTAGTGATCAGCCCAGATATGAAGGCCTTGCTGTTCCTTGCACTCAAAAGCAACTCCCGGCCCGTTCATTTCGCTGAGCCCATAGCTGTCATATGCTTTTATATTGAAAGCATCTTCAAGCCTTTTTCTTGTGTTTTCGCTCCAGGGTTCAGCGCCAAAACAGCCGATTCTCAGCTTCAGCTTATCCGCTACCCCCATCTCCTCGACTACTTCCTTAATGTGCAGTGCATAGCTTGGGGTCGCATGCACTACTGTGGTTCCAAAATCGATCATGCATTGGATCTGTCTCTCGGTGTTTCCAACTCCTGCGGGAATTGTAATCGCCCCAATTCTCTCGCCCGCAAAGTGAAATCCAAGACCACCTGTAAAGAATGCGTAGTTAGATATATTCTGAAAAACGTCCCCTTTCCTGACGCCCACCATGTATAGGCATCTCGCAACAATGTTTGCCCATGTTTCTATGTCCTTCGCAGTGTATCCAACCACCTTCGGTTTTCCAGAGGTTCCGCTTGAGGTGTGAATTCGAACGATCTTATCCTTTGGAACAGCAAAAAGTCCGAAAGGATAGTTCTGAGCAAAGTGTTCGCGAGTTGTGAAAGGGATCTTTACAATATCTTCCGGTCTCTTTATATCCTCCGGGGTGAGATTTACCTCCTTTAATCTTCTTCTATAGAACTCAACATGATCGTAAGCTCTCGTGAGTGCGTTCTTTAGCCTTTTGAACTGCAATTCTTCAAGCTCTTTTTTTGGGAGAACTTCCTCTTTCTCCCAATACTCGTCATTCCATGGCATATCAAATCAAGAAATAGCTCGTAAGATAAAATTTTCTTCAATTCTGCAGTTTGTTATGAAGGCGAGAATCTGGGGAATTGCAAAAATTTTTATCACTATCAAAAACTTCTTAATGGAAAGGCGAGGATTATGGATCCCTTTATAGTCTTCTGGGAGCTCACAAGAGCGTGCATGCTTGCATGCAAACACTGCAGGGCTAAGGCTATACGCAGAAGAGATCCTAACGAGCTGACAAAAGAAGAATGCTTCAAAATTCTGGACGATATTGCGAAATTTTCCAGCCCAATGCTTGTATTCACAGGTGGAGATCCGCTGATGAGGGAGGATCTTGTTGAAATCGTTTCTTACGCGTCAAAGAAGTTTAGGGTCTCGATTGCGTTCAGCGGGACGGAAAAGGCTACGAAGGAAAGGCTTGAGGATTTGAAAAATGCAGGAGTTTCAAGAATTGCGATAAGCATAGATGGACTTGAAGAGACGCATGATAACTTCAGAGGTATCAAGGGGGCATTTGCGAAGAGCATCGAAGTTTTAAAGGAAGCTAAGAGCATTGGCTTACCCTTCCAGATAAACACAACTGTGACAAAAAACAACATCACAGAGCTTCCAGAGATCGCAAAGCTTTGCGCTGAACTTGGAGCGGAGATGTGGGATGTCTTTTTCATCGTTCCGACAGGAAGGGCGAAAGCTGAGTTAATGCCATCCCCACAAGAGTTCGAAGACGTTCTTTGCTGGCTTTACGATGTGGGAAAGCATATTAATGTTAAGAGTTCCGCAGCTGTGCACTTCAGAAGGATCGAGGTCATGAGAAATAGGGGAGAGATGCCCGAGGTAAGTGAGCTGTACTGGAGCCTCCTTGAAAGGCTTGATTTGGGGACCGAGGTTAAAAAATCCTCCGCTAAAGGAATTCACAGAGCATTCGTCACGGATGGGAGAGGTATGTTCTTCATAAGTCACATCGGCGAGATCTATCCGAGTGGATTCCTTCAGATCTCCGCGGGGAATGTTAGGGAGCAGAGCGTTGAGGATATCTACAGGAATTCGGATATCTTTATCAAGCTAAGGGATCCCAACAATCTCAGGGGAAAATGCGGAATATGCGAATTCCGATTCATCTGCGGTGGTAGCAGAGCAAGGGCTTATGCTTTAACAGGTGATTACCTTGCAGAGGAGCCTTGCTGTATCTACAGACCAAGGGGGTAAGAGATGAAGGTTAGCATAGTTCTCCCAGCCTATAATGAGGCGAAGAAGCTGAGAAATGCGGTGGAGAAGATCGAAGAAAAAGCCAGGGATCTCGGATACGACTACGAGATCATAATCGCTGAAGACGGCTCTACAGACGGAACGGACAAAGTTGCGAGAGAAATAGCTGAGAAAAATCCAAGAGTCAAGCACTTGCACTCCGATGAGAGACTTGGAAGGGGAAGGGCACTAATGAATGCCTTCAGGAACTGCTCGGGAGATGTGGTTGTCTATATGGATGTGGATCTCTCAACGGATCTCAGGCATCTTAAGGACATTGTGTCTGCAATTTCAGAAGGCTACGACATAGCGACTGGATCGAGGCTGATGAAGGAAAGCAAAGCTAAGAGACCATTTAAGAGAGACTTCGCGTCGAGGGTATACAATTTTCTCGTCCGTCTGCTATTGGGCTCCAAGCTCCGTGACCATCAGTGCGGATTCAAGGCCTTTAGGAAGTCCGCAATACTCGAGATCGGTGAAAAGGCCAAGGATACTCACTGGTTCTGGGACACAGAAGTTCTCGTTCTGGCTCAAAAAATGGGATACAAAGTGAAGGAGATACCTGTTTTCTGGGAGCATGGAGGAGAGACGAAGGTCCGCTTTAGAAGGGATGTTCTATACATGTTCTTCCAGATTCTTAGGATGTTCTCCGAAGAGCTTGCGAGATCTCGAAAGTTCTTCGCTTTTGCGACACTACTGGCAATCGCAATCCTTTGCCTGCTCATTCTGACTATTGGTGTTGGGAACTTAATTGAGAATCTTCTGATGGTCAGATTCGATCTCTTCGCCATCGCAGGCATGCTATACGCCTTATCCTTCATCCTTAGGGGATTCAGGTTCAAGTATGTTGTGGAAAAGCTTGGAGAGAAAACTTCAACTGGATTTTCTTCGCTCGCAGTCAGTATTGGGCAGACTGTGAACGTGATAACACCAATAAGGCTTGGAGATCTTGCGAGAGCTTACGTCTTTAAGAGGGCTGGGGTGAGCTATACTTGCTCCCTCGGAGGGGTCGCTGTAGAGAGAACATTTGACATTCTCTCTGTTGCCATAATTGCCTTTTTAGCGTCGCTTTACTTGGGTAAGAGCTACATGGAGCCATTTTATGCGATTGCATTTGCTTTTCTTATCATAATAGCAATAATAGCTCTTTCAAGAATGCAAAACCTCGTTGGAAGGATCATGCAGAGAGCAAAGATGGCGATGAATCCATTCGATTCTGCGGTGATTCTGATTCTTTCCTCATTTGTCTGGCTTTTCGATATCGCTGTTTGCTACATACTTGCCCAAAGCTTTGGCGGAATAAGCTTTGCAGTAATTGCACTTGCGGTTTCAATCGGAAACATAGTCAAAGCGATCCCTGTAACCCCAGGTGGCATTGGCACCTATGAATTGGCCCTAACAATAATAATCGGTCTCTATCACCCGTATTCGACTGCCTTTGCTCTCGCATTCGTTGATCATGCTTTGAAAAATGCAGTGACTGTAATCCTTGGGATCATAGCGCTTTCTGCGATGAATTTGAGCCTTAAAGAGGTGAAGAGTTGAGCTTGGTCTACGCAATCCTTTTTTATCTTTTCTCTCTTCTCATCACATTACCATTTCTGAGGTTTATAAAATACAGCCTTGCGCGATTTGCTTCCCTATTTTTTATTATCCTGGCGTCTTTTGCTTTGGGCCACTTTATAAGCTTTAAAATGGCCTTCTTTTTATTCACTTTCTTAGTTTTAGCCAGCTATGTGTTTCTCATTCGTTCAAAGTTCACTTTCAAGATCGAAAAGAGCGAAATAGTCTTTGCTGTCGTTTTCTTCTTCTTTATCTTCCTTCGCTTTCTAAATCCGAGCATATTCGATGCTGAAAAGTTCATGGACATGGCTTTCATTAACTCGATACTGAAATCACCAAGTCTACCACCAAATGATCCATTTTTTGCAAATGAGAAGCTTGACTGCTATTACTACTTCGGACATGTTCTCGGAGCGGGAATAGTTCTTCTCTCTCTAGCTCCGCCAGAAGTTGGATACAACATCGCAGTTTCTGCGCTCCCAGCTTATTCCGCGATCCTCATTTACGGGATTTTTGAAATAAATCGAAAATTAGCCCTTCTCGGCTTGATCTTCGTTTTGTTCTCCGGAAATGCTTACTCGTTTGTGGATTTACTGCATAGACCGTTCACAGGGCTGGATTTTCTTTATTATTGGAACTCAACGAGGGTGATAAGTGGAACAATAAATGAATTCCCCTATTTCAGCTTCATCCATGCGGATCTCCACGCCCATGTCTTCGCAATTCCTATGAAGCTTTTTTTGGTGTCAATTCTGCTTTTAAATGAAAGAAAGCTACACCCTCTGCTCACATTCTCTCTTTTCGGAATTTTCGCAACCAATTCCTGGGATTACCCTCTGATGCTTCTCCTTGCAGTTCTTTACGGAATCACAACAAGAGAAAGATACATTGTGGTATATTCCATTGCTTCCGCAATTCTGGTTTTTGCGTATTATCTTACAATGAACCTACCAAGGACGGAATTGATTTTTGTCTCAGAAAAGAGTGACCCGCTCGAGTTCCTTGGCTACTCCGCAACGCTTTTGCTTTTGGCATACTTGGCCTTTATTCCTGATAAAAGGCATAAAAGGCTGATCATTTATTCGATTCCGTTTGCTCTGCCTTTTTATTTTCTAAGCCCAATTATACCGTTTCTGATCCCTTTAATCATTTGCTCCGCCCATGGAATTCTGAAAAAAGACTCTTCCGCTCCGATCATCATGACAGCGCTGATCTGCTTCATAATACCTGAATTCATTGCAGTGGATTCAAGGATGAACACGGTTTTTAAATTCTACCTCTGTGGTTGGATCTTGCTCTCCACTGGGGCGGTTATGAGGCTAAAAATAAACGAGCTTGGAAAGGCAAAAATTATTCTCGCATTTCTTATAATCACAAGCCTTGCATATCCGATCGTTGCCACGCCACTCAGATATCATTCCTCAGAATTCACCTTGGATGGTATGAGCTTCACTAAGCTCTATGGGGAATACGAAGCACTTCAGTGGCTGAAGGAAAGAAATGGAATTGTTATGGAAGAAGGTTGCACGCACGGATACTTTTGTGCCTACCAATACGGCGGAAGGGTTGCGGTTTTTACGGGAAATCCCGCGGTGATCGCATGGACTGGACACGAATTTCAGTGGCGCAGGAATTACGAGGAAATAGCAGAGAGAGCCAAGGATGTCAGGTATTTTTACACTTCCAAGGATTGCGAAGAGATGGCTAAAATTCTGAAGAAATACAACGTTTCTTATGTGTTTTTTGGATTTGAAGAGAGAAGAATTTTTGGCTCTGATCAGAACCTTGAAAAGTGCTTTAAAAAGGTTTTTGAAAGCGGAAATGCGAAAATATTCAGTTTTGGGATTTCCGATTAATTCTTCTTTACGAAAAGTTTATCATTGGAAGTGTAAATTTTAATTATGGACAAGAAAGATATAAAGCTGATCTCTATTCTAACTGAAGACGCGAGAAAAACACTTCAAGAGCTTGCTGATGAGCTGGGCCTCTCTGTTTCGAGTATTCACAAGAGGATAAGAAAGCTCGAAAAAGAAGTAATTGAAAGGTATACCGTGATGCTGAATCCTGAAAAGTTCAACCAGATCACCGCCTTTTTGCTTTTGAGTGCAAGAGATCCAAAGAGAATTGCAGAAGAACTAAAAGGCATCCCACAGATAATAGAACTTTATCAGACCTTCGGAAACTTCAACTTCATTCTTAAGACCAGAGGGGGAAGCATCGAGGAGATAAGCGAGATCACGAACAAAATTTCGAGCATCGATGGAGTTGAGATGGTTGAGTGCATAGTTGCAACCAAAAGGTTAAAAGAGGCGCCTTGGAAGCCGGAGGTAAGGTTATGAACTTCCTTCAGTCTTTTCTCTTCATTCTGACATCTGCATTTTTGCTTTTGGGCGGAGCTCTAATCATTCAGGTTTACAACGCCTACTCGAAAACAAAACAAAATTTTCTCCTACTCCTTAGCCTTGGATTCTTCGCACTCGTCGTTGGCGGAGCCCTGCCTGTGCTGGCCTTCGCTTTAGCCCTCTCTGAACTTCTTTACATTGCAGGCATAATTTTGCAGATCTGCGGGATCTCCGCGATCTACTACTCAACAGTGAGATGATGAAAGAAGAGAAAATAGTTCAGAAGTGGAGGTTGATCAAGCTCTCAAAAACGAGACCCTTGCTTGCATCAAGATTAGTGGCAGTTCTGAGCGAGAAATTTGGCGATGAGGTTTACAAGGTGGCATACGATTACGGCTTTGAAAAGGGGGAAGAAGTTGCAAGAAATCTTAGAATCGATGGATTTGGGGAAATCGCAAGGTTTTTGTCGATGATCTCGGGTGTGAAGGTCGAAGAGAGGGAAGAAGAAGTTCTCTTCTTTCCATGTCCCGTAAATGCTCTCGAACAGATTAAATCGGAAAAAATTTGTAAAGGCTTCTTAGAGGGATTTTTTAGAGCATTTGGAATTTTAGTGGAAGCTTTACCTGACTGCAAAGAGCAATGCAAAATTTCAGTCAGAAAAACTCACTCCTGATTCCTTCAAGAACGAATTCTACGCCGATAGCTGCAAGGAAGATTGAAAGAACCTTCGCAACTATGTCCGCACCGCTCTTTCCAAGCATTTTTATTATCCAACTGCTGTAAATGTGAGTCAGCGGAACGATTGCATAAACGAGGATCGCACTCATAACTACGATCAGCTTAGAGACCGCATCAAAAGCCTGCGAATACATGACGATTCCTGCAGTAATCGCCCCCGGTCCAGTGTATAGGGGTAAAGCGAGTGGAAATACCGCGACAGAATCCACTTCTGCTGTTTCTTCAGCTCTTCTGCGATATTCCTCCCTCCCATGCGCTCCGAGAAGTATATCGACGGAGATTATGAAGAGAAGTATTCCTCCAGCTATTCTGAGGCTGTTGATCGAAACTTGGAAGAACTCAAGTATGATGCCTCCCGAAACTGTGGTAACAAGCAGGATTGAGAGGGCTATGATCGTCATCCTCTTCGATATCCTCATTCTGAGCTCCTCTTTGAATCTGTGAGTCAGAGCGATGAATATTGGCAAGTTTCCTGGCGGGTCTACTATGACGAAGAATGTCAGAAAGCACTTAAAAAAGTATATCAGGTAGTCCATAAGTCTTTCGCCTTTCTAACGTTCTCAAGGAGCTTCAGGGCGGTATTTTGGGACGGAAATGCAAAAAGACCGCAATCAGGCCCTATGTATCTAACAAGATCACCGAATTTTTCCTTAGCAATTCTTATTCTTTCCAGAATCCTCTCTGCTGATTCAAATTCTTCAATTGCAAGCATTGAAAGCTCCTCACTTTTCCAAGCATTTACATTGTACATTGCGTTGAATTCAGAAATTATGCAGTCTATGTCTGTTCTTGCAACCCCAATTCTGAGTCCCTTCTCGTAAGATTCGAGAATTTCAGCATCGATTGCCTCCATTTTTTTCAGATCTCTGGCAGTCTCAATTCCGATTATTTTTATTCCCGTTTCAAGAAATCGGTCGTAGTATAATGGCTCGTGAAGATGGACTTGCGTATCCACTCCTAGCTTGAAATCGTAGGCGCTCTCGATCTGTTCCTTCGTTGGCAGTAAATCTGGAACGACTCCAAGACTTGGCTCATCGAAGCTCAAGCAAACAACATTCGCATATTTGATCGCATTCCTTGCGAATCTGTAAACGGATTCCGCGAAGTTCTGAAGAACATCTTCATAGATTACACCACCAAATTCCCTGTAGTACAGCTCGAATACCCCGGTTATGCAAACTCTCAGATTTTCGATCTTCATTTTTTCCAAGAATTCCACTTCGGGTATTATAGCTTCCTTTTCAGAGATCAGGTAGGCGTCATCCTGAAGTTCTGGGTTTTTCATCGGTTCCAGAAACATCCTCACCATGTCTCTGAACTGGGGGTAATTTGGGACTTCAACGAACTTTGATTTCATTAAAAAGGCTCTTTGAACCATTTCCTCGTATTCTTTGCTCATGAAATTCTTCTCAGCCCATTCTCTGGTTATTCCAGTCGGTAGAGGGAAACTGCCGATGTCATCAAATAGCATGATTTCGTTAGTAACTCATGATATTTATTTTCTTTTCTACCGAAGATCGAAAAGACTAAAACTTCATCTGCATAATCTTAACCATGAAGATCGTTTGGTTGGGGCATTCAGCTTTTTTGCTTGAGGGGAGCAAGAGGGTGCTGATCGATCCATTTATAACCGGGAACCCAATGGCGCCAGTTAGCGTTGAAGAGATAAAAGCGGATGTAATTCTTGTAACGCATGGCCATGGTGACCACCTCGGCGATACGGAGGAGATAGCGAAGAGAAACAAAGCACTTGTTGTATGCATACACGAGCTCTCGAGAGTTCTTGCGAAAAGAGACGTTGAGACGATGGGTATGAACATTGGTGGAAGCGCTTATTCATCAGGAATTCGCATCACCATGGTACCTGCATTGCACTCCGCTGATTTTGAGGATGAGAAAGGGGAAATAATAAGCTGTGGATCTCCTGTTGGCTTTGTAGTTGAAATGGATGGCGTCAAGGTTTACCACACTGGCGACACGGGGCTTTTTTCGGACATGAAGCTGATCGGTGAACTTTACGAACCAGATCTCATGCTTTTGCCAATTGGCGACTTTTACACAATGGGTATAAGGGAAGCTGTCAAGGCTGTTGAATTTGTAAAGCCAAAGGTTGCGATTCCAATGCATTATCGCACTTTTCCGCTCATCGACACGGATCCCATGGAATTCAAGAAACTTGCTGAGAAATTCTGCAAAGTCGTGGTGCTGAAGCCCGGGGAAAGCTACGAACTCTGAATTTTTTAAAATAATTCTACGGCGTCATTTTCTTATGCTTCCAGTAAAGTTTTAAAATTCATTCCGAAAGTTTTAGTGTGGGAAGTTTAATCAAGAAGGCTGAAGAACTTTCAGAATTGATTCGAGAGCAGAGCGATGTTTTAGTTGTCACGCATATAGATGCAGATGGTATAACCGCTGGTTCAATAGCCTTAAGGGCGTTGAATAGAGCGGGAATCGAAGCGGATATTCGATTTTTGAAACAGCTCGATAAAAAAGAAGTCGAGAAGATCGCGGATGAGGGAAAATTCGTATGGTTCACGGATCTCGGAAGCGGGCAGTTGAGTATGCTTAAAGACTTGGATTTCGTGATCACAGACCACCATATCCCAGAGTTTGCCAGCGAGAGACAGCTAAATCCCCATGATTTCGGATTAGATGGTAGCATCGAGATGAGCGGTGCAATGGCCACTTTTTTGGTTGCAAGCAGAATTTTTCCATCAGCAAGACTCGGAGCTTTGGCAATCGTTGGATCAGTAGGAGACCTTCAGGACTCAAAATTCGGAAAACTTGTGGGAGTGAACAGAAAGATTGCAGAAAAACTC
>JASKJN010000052.1 GCA_030153385.1 Archaeoglobaceae archaeon | reverse complement strand
TGTCCAAACATCTCCAGATTCATAGAAAGGCTCGTGGAAGGCTTGAAATCCCGAATACAGCAAGCATATACTTTAATTGGAAAAACTGTATGCCGAGGGCGGGATTTGAACCCGCGACCTACAGATTATGAGTCTGTCGCCCCAACCAGCTAGGCTACCTCGGCTTTAACAAGCGTATGCTTTCAACTTATAAAGATTTTTGATATTCGGAGATTTAATCAAAGCTTTGCTTTGTCTCTGAACAAATTTTATATTCACCTTCCCAACTCAATTCATGGCTCAAAAACTTGAAAAGAAAACCGCACGAATACTTGCCTTAATCCTCGCATTCATAATGCTCGGTTCTGTCTTTGCATACATATCTCCTAAAGGTGTTCAGGAAAAAAGAGATGTCAAGCTAAAAATCGAAGACTTTAGGAACTGGATAGATATACTGCCTGAGAACGGCCTTTTTTATTACTTCAATTTGACCGAACTCGGGCTGTTGTCGAAAAAGTTGGGAGATAAGGATCCGCTTGTTAACTTCACCGAAGAAGGAGCAATCAATGCACTCCACTCAGCCTATTTGAGTGGCAGAATCGTGCAATTCTCACATCCCATTGAGGAGTTCGTTTATGCGGACTATGGTTACCATCTATATCTAATAGATAACAACGACTCAAAGGTCTTCTTTGCGAGGGACACAAATAATACTGTGGGGAACTTTGATGTTCAGTTCTCGAAGTATGGTGTTGCAATGATCAGCGAAGTCTCCCCGCTTGTAATCGGCTATTCTCCTCTTGTTATAGAAGTTGCAGAGAAATTAAACAGCAGAAAGACGGAATACAGTGATTACCTTCTAAGGTTGAACGACACTTTCGTCTTTGCTTTCTTCACCTACGGAAAAAAAGCTGGAGAAGTTTTTAGAATGAACCAAACGAACGATAGCATAGCAGATTTCTTCTTCCAGGGCTTTAGATATAACTCCACTTCCCAGCAGTACGAAAAGGTCTGGGGTGTGCATTTTACACAGAACTACTTCTTCACAGGAATTAATGAAAGTGAGAGAGGTTTTGAGTACTACCATTTTGAGAACTTTGATGATGGATTCAGCATCGCTGTGATGGGGGACAAGAACTTTACGAAGATTGCGGACGAGCGCACCGCACCTCCAGTTATGGGATTTATCATAAAGGAAGTAGAAGAAGTTCCACAGAAAGAATGAGAATTCCGAAAGGAAAAACAGTCCTCGTAAAGGGTTCCGCATCTGTAAACGGAGAGAGCGAGGTACTTGGAGCAAGGTTAAAGTTTTTTGAAAGCGATAAGTTCGTGCCAGTATACTGTGTCGAGGAATGTGAGATTGAAGTAAAAGGGGAGTTCAGAGTTTTGGATGGATCTACTATTCCAGAAAGCTGGGAAAAGCTTGCAAAAAAGGACTGGGAGACAGTTTTTCTCTATGGTAGTGTTGACAGCGGAAAGAGCACTCTTGCCACTTATCTCGCAAATAAGGTTGGTGGTGCTTACGTGCTCGACCTCGATATAGGGCAAGCGGATATAGCAAATCCAGGGGCTATGGGCTACGGATTTGCGAAAGATGTTGTAAGCCTTAATAGGGTTTCGATGATCAACGGCTTTTTTGTGGGAAGCATAACGCCTCAGGGAAGAGAGACAAAGTGCTTGCGTGGAGTTGCAAGACTCTGGAATGAGTTGAGAAAGCTTGAAGGAAGAAAAATAGTAGATACAACTGGATGGGTTAAAGGGAGAAGGGCGAAGGAGTACAAGCTTGCAAAGCTCGAAATTATAAACCCAGATCTGATAGCTTCGTTTGAGGGCAAACCATTTGACTGGGAGACTTTTGAGGTTGAAAAGGGCTTCATTATAAGAAGAGATAAAAACGAAAGAGCCAAAACGAGGTTTGAATCCTACATGAGATTTCTAAGAAATGCGAATGTTTTTGAACTGAGCAGAGAAAAAGTAAGGCTGAGCCCAGACATTTTCAGTGGAAAAGATGTTTCCCAGTTCATCGAAAGTGTCTTAGGAATTAAACTCGCATTTGCAAAGCTTTGCGATGACCATCTCACGATATGCACGAAAGAAGAGTGTAATCCGGATTATGCTATCCTTAAAGAGCTGAAAGAACTCTACGATGTCGATGACATCTTCCTTTTTTCGGAAACTGAAGCAAGGAACTTTGTTGTTGGATTATACAAAGGGAAAAAGTATTTGGGGATCGGCTTGCTGAAGAGTGTGGACGACTCCATTTTACTCGAATCTCCATTTACTGACTTTGACACAGTAGAGATAGGGGAGATCAGGCTGGAAGGAGGGAAGGAGTGTTTTATAAGGAAATTCTAAGCGTGGATGCAGAAAAAATAAATAACCCCTCCAAGACTTAGAGTGATGAATCAAATCGAGATCAGGACGACAAAAAAGGAGGGGATTCTGGATATAACCACCGAGGTTGAAAGATCGATCGAAGGAAGCGGAGTTGCCTTGATCTACACACCACACACAACCGCATCGCTGATCTTGAATGAGGCTGAAAGTGGATTGCTACAAGACCTGCTCAACGCTCTTGAGAGAATCGTTCCAGCCAATGAACAGTACAGGCACAATAAGATCGATAACAATGCGTCCGCCCACATAAAGGCTTCAATTCTCGGAAATGCTGTAGTTGTACCATTCGAAAACGGAAAGCTTCAACTTGGAACTTGGCAGAGGGTGCTGTTTGTTGAGTTTGATGGTCCGAGAATGAGAAAGGTCTTTGTGAAAAGGCTATGAGAGACAAGAGAGATCATTATTACTGGGAAGCGAAGAAATTGGGGTATCGCAGTAGGGCAGCGTTCAAACTGAAGCAGATGAATCGGGACTTCAGGCTGATTCGAAAAGGCGATATCGTCCTCGATCTTGGAGCGTCTCCTGGCGGATGGAGTCAGGTCGCGGTAGAACTTGGAGCAGAAGTCATTGCGGTTGATATAAATCCAATGGAAAAGCTCGAGGGTGTAACTTTCATTCAAGCGGACATAACCGATGAATCCCTCGTTGACACATTGCTTGAGCTCAGCGACTACTACGACGTTGTTATTAGCGATGCTTCACCAAAGATCAGCGGTGTCTGGACTGTGGACCATTTACGCTCTGTGGATCTAGCAAAGGCAAGTTTCAGAATTGCGCAGCAGGTTTTGAGGCTTGGTGGAAACTTTTTGGTTAAGGTTTTTCAGGGAGAAGAGATCCAGAACTTTTACAACGAGCTTAAGCCCCATTTTAGCTTTAAGAAATTTCACAGTCCGAAGGCTTCGAGGAAGAGCAGTGCTGAGATATACTTTATAGGGAAGGGTTTCAAGGGTTTAAGGTAGAGTTTACTCTCTCAGCAATTTTTAGCTTCATAGTTCAAAGCTCATCAGATCTTCAGCTACAATTGCCTCGAAGTCAAGAAACTCAAGAATTTTATCCTTTTGAGCCAACGTCATTGGATATAGGTGAGTCAGATAAATTTTTTTCGCTCTGCAATAGTTAAGGCAGTCTTTCAGATTTTCAGGAGTTGTGTGAAAGTCAGCTTTAAAGCCGAATGGGAGAGAGAGTTCGTGAACCATAATTTCGCAGTCCACAGACATTAATTCTGGAAATGCTCTTGTGTCTCCGCTTATCGCTAAAGCATTCTCGAAAATGTAAGCTCTGCTTTCGATCGAGTGTATCGTTGGAATCGTGCTTACCTTCATATCCCCGATCTTGAAAACGCTCTCCTCATTCGTTCTGAACCTCAGTTTCCCCCTTAAATAGGGATACGCATTTAGCATGCTCTCCAAGAAGTTCTTAGTCCCCTTTGGAGCGTAAATTTCAAGCTCATCGCCATCCATAAGCCATCTCGCCTTCAGAAGGTTCAGAAGATCTCCGTTATGGTCAAGATGGTTATGGGTTAGACATACAGCGTCTATCTGCGTTGGCTCAACTCCAAGCTCTTCAAGCCTTAAAAGTGCTCCAGGTCCGACATCGACGAGTATTCTAGCTTCAGATTCAACCAATATTGAGCTTTGAGCCCTTTTCTCGAATGGAACAGAGACGCCTGTGCCAAGGAACGTAATCTTCATCTTCTTACACCCAAGAAGTCTGCAAGTTTATCCAAAAGCGGGGCGGAAAGGAGTTCTTCTCCTTTCAGTATCCTGAAACCTTCTTTGATCTTCATCCCCACATTTTTGCCCAGAGCCTGATAGTTCAAGGCTATGAAGTCTGCGACTGCATCTTCTGGCTTCGTGTGCTTTCTGAACTCGAAAGCCCACCATCTTCCATCCTCTAAAAATGGCTCAAAGACTCTTTCTTTCGAAATAAATCTCTTTACATTTTCTAAATCCTCGAATTCTGGTCCAAGTTTTCTCATTATATTCGAAAGTTCTCTAATCTGACATTCAAAAAGCAAATAACAGCGATCTGAAGCAAAATAAGTGAAACGGAGGGGCATAAATCCCTCTCTCCGAAGCATCTCATATATCTTCCTCCCTGCTCTTTCAAGCTGTGGATAAAGGTTATCCTCAACGATTTCTGGTTTTTCGAACTCCAAGGCAAAGATCTCCGTCCCTCTAAGTCTAATTGCTTCACGAATCGCATCCACAGAAACCTTCTTTGTCTTGGGCAAAAAGAAGTCAATAGAAGGTCTCTCAAAGAATAACCTCGCCAAATGAACGAACTTCGCCAAGTTGTCAAGGCTTAAGTTCGCTGCAACGTTTCTCTTCTCATCTACGGGATCTACAACGAAGAAAAACTCCCCCTTACGCACTTCTCCCCTCTTTGGATCTATAACTGTCTTCCGAGACCAATTCCTTGCATTTCTGAGGCACTCAAGGAAAGAGCCGTAAAAGACGATTAAAAGCTCGCAAAGGTACCCTGAAAATCCTCTAACTTTGTATTCCGCTCCGTAAATTCCATTTGACTTCAAAAAAAGCTTTAAAAGTCTGATCTCATTTTCCTTTCCCTTTACTCTATCCTTAAGCCATTCGTGATGAAAAGGGGTTCTATCAACCGCAGATATTATTTTCTCAGCACTTTCGACCTTATAACAGGGAACGAGATCCACTTCAACCCCTAAAAGCTCACCATGAACATAAGGGTGCTCTGCATATCTCAGCTCATATCTATCAAAGATCCGCTTTCCAATTTCGATCACTCTCCGCTCCAGCTCTTCCTTTGAGAGCTCCGGAGAAAAGAGAATGAAAACATCGATCTCGAGATTTCCCCGTAGCCAGGTGTTTCGAGCATAGCTCCCTACGAAGAGAAATTCAAGGTTTAGTGGTTCCAATCTTTTTTTGAGCTCCAACTCAGCTTTGATTGCCCTTTGAACTTCTTCCTCTGTTGGAACCGCCAGCTTTAGGGCTTCTCTTAGAATCTCATCCATTTTTGCCACCGAAAATGTAAATGTCTTTATATATGGGGCCAGAAGGCGTTAAAATGCTCTGCTTTAGTTTAAACTCCCTTACGACCATTTCACCAAAATCTGCATTTTTGAAGTCTTCTAATATCTCATCGAGTTCCGGAATCTTCCTTTTGACCCTTGCAACCGTTATATGTGCTTCAAATGGTTTGTCCCTCTTAAACCCAAGCTTTCTCAATTCTGAGTAAACACTATCCGCAAGCCGGACGATCTCGTCTTTCCCATCGAGTATCGCAACCCAGATAACCCTTGGATCGCCTCTATTTGGAAATCTGCCAATTCCTTTTAACGCTATTTTAAAGGATTCGAACTCGACCCTTGAAAGGGCTTTCTGTATATCAGCAAGCTTTGCTTCTGGAACTTCACCGAGAAAGATCAGAGTGGTGTGCAGATTCTCTTTCTCGACTGCCTTCAAACCTTTGATCTGCGAAAGCTTTTCGATCAAAGGTTTTAGGTTCTCCTTGATTCTCTCATCCATGTCAACCGCAACGAAGAGCCTCATTTTTCCATCATTTGCAAAATTGTTTAAAAATCTTTAGCCAAGATAAAGCGAGATCAGATATGCTGTCGAAATTAAAACCGCGACGCCAAGGATTTTACGAACCTTTTCAAATCTAATTTTCAGACTCTTTCCGAAAAGAATTAAGATGAAGATCGCGGTTGCAAAGCCCAGAACGTAGCATATAGACACGGTATATGGGTTCCCGCTAAGAATCGCTTCAGAAACCGCTATACCTAGGAAAGGAGAAATGCATGGGAGCCAGACAAAGGCTAAAAAGAATCCAAGGAAAAATGGTGGCACTCTCATTTTAAACAGCGTGCCCAATTTTGAAATTCTTTTCGAGAACTCGATTTCCAAACGATCGCTTAGAAGGTAAATCGAGAAGAAGATGAGAAGGGCAAAGGCGAAAATTCTGAAACTCGCCATCAAGACGGAAGTTAGGCTCAAAAGCGAAATAGACAATAGCAAACCGGCAAAAAGGGCTAAAGAATCTTTAAATTCAAGTTTAGATCCAGCAAAGACTATAGGTAAAACTGGAAGGACGCATGGAGACAGGATGGAAAGAAAGCCAAGAAAAAATGCGATCAGTTCTGCGAACATGAAAAAAATGAAGTCTACCTTCTGTAGACTTCTCCAATATCCAGCTCGAGGCGCTCGCTTATTATGTCAAGAATTTCGCCTATTGTTGAAAGAAGTCTGTTGTATGACTCGATGAACATCACAACGCTTTCTCTTGCATTCAGCTTCGACTGCAACTCTGTAAGCTCATTCAGAAGATCGTTATCGAAAACTCCTGACATCTGCTTTGTAACGAAATCCTGCTGTTTCTTCTGGAATTCCATTATCATCGACTGCGCCTCGGAATCCGCTTTCAAATTTTTCTCCATTTCTACGAAGTCCTTATACTCCTGCAGGTTCATCAACGCCTCAGCCAGTGCTTCAGCCTTTCCTCTAACTTCCTCATCTATCATTAAACCACCTTTTTGAATTTCTAGGTTTTTTACTTGGCACTATATTAAGTTTTCTATCCTACCCGCGGCATCGGGGTCATCAAGGCAAATAACAGACCTAGGGCTGTGAAGGAGATTGCTATGATGAGCAAGATCCCAGCGGAGATCGCAGATCTGCTAAAATTAAGCTCTCTTGCATTCTTTACTGCAAAAATCCAGTAAATATATTGCCAGAACAAAACAACTGCACCGAAGATCGTTGGCATGAGCATGGCTTCAAACGCTGGGCCTTGGCTTACAGTTAACTGGTAAAGAGACTCATAAGCCAAGTATATTGAAATCGGGCTGAGAAGAATTTGAGGTATATAGCTGAATGCAGTGAACTTCAACAGGGTTTTGAAATCTCCTTTTCCGCCGAAGATTGCTGAGAACAGGTAAAGAAGCCCGGCGATTATGATCCAATAGATGAAGGTTCCGATAAATGCTGTAACGATTCCTAATGTAAGCATGATTGTTCTTAGAGTGTTCACCTCTAATCCCTCCGCTGGAATCTTCGAAAGGTTAAGATCTATGGTCACGTACACAGAGACGCAGCTTATGACCGCAGAAACTAGGACAATGAGAATGGGGATTTTGAAGCCCATGTTCTTCCGTTCCGAGAAAAACTTGTCTGGATCTAACAACACATCCATGATCATAGGATTACAAGCCACAATATAAGTTTTTTGAATGACCGCATTAGACGATTCAAAACGTTTTTCCGCTCCGGTATCGAAGACTTTTTCCTCATTTTCCCGAAAAAGCAAAGCCATCTATAGGGAGATAACTTTTTAAATTGAAAAGACAAAAAATTTTACATGAAAAGTGTTATGATTGTCGATGATGAGACCGCAATGAGAGAGATTCTCAAGATCATGTTGAAAGACTACAGGGTTATCGAAGCTTCAAACGGCAGAGAAGCTGTGGAACTTTACAAAAAGGAGAGACCAGAGATAGTTTTAATGGATATTATGATGCCAGTGATGAGTGGGATCGATGCGGTTAAGGAGATCAAGAAAATAAACCCGAATGTTAAGATCGTGGCTATAACCGCTTACGCAAGCTCAAAGGGAGAGAAGGCATTGGAAGCGGGAGTTGATTTGATACTAAAGAAGCCTTTCACAAGAAAAGAAGTGGTGAGGGTTATTGAGGAGTCTTTGAAAGAGGGTTGAAAAACTATTTAAAGTGAATTGAATAGTTTTTCCGATGATTGGGGATGATGCTCATATGATTAAAACTTCGGATACAACAAAGTATCTTATTCACGCTGAAATAATGGCAGATGGAATTGTAGAGCGTCCAGACGTTGTAGGAGCGATCTTTGGTCAAACAGAGGGGCTAATCGGCGGAGATCTCGACTTGAGAGAGTTGCAGAAGACGGGCAGAATAGGTAGGATCGAGGTTAAGATCGAGAGCAGGGGTGGGAAAAGCTACGGGGAAATAAAGATCCCATCGAGTCTTGACAAGATCGAAACAGCAATTATCGCTGCAGCACTTGAGACTATCGAGAGAGTGGGCCCCTGTTCTGCGAAGATCAGGGTAACAAAGATCGAAGACGTTAGAGCGAGTAAGAGAAAAAAAATAGTGGAGAGATCAATGGAGATCCTCAGAGAGCTTTTTGAGGAGCCTGAGATCGAGTCTGAGAAGATAACAGAACTTGTAAGACAGTCGATCAGGGTTGAGGAAGTTGTTGAATACGGGGAAGAGAAATTACCAGCGGGTCCTGCTATCGACGAGTCTGATGCGATAATAGTCGTTGAAGGAAGGGCTGATGTTCTCAATCTGCTCAAGCACGGTATTAGGAATGTTATCGCAGTTGAGGGAACAAACATACCAAAGACAATCATAGAGCTCAGCAAAAAGAAAACAGTAACTGCTTTTCTGGACGGAGATAGAGGTGGAGAGCTAATTCTTAAGGAGCTTTTACAGGTTGCAGACATAGATTTTATAGCAAGAGCACCGGAAGGAAAAGGAGTTGAGGACTTGACGCTCAAAGAGATTCTAAAAGCGCTGAGAAACAAGATACCAGTCGAGCAAGTTCACGTATTGAAGAGAGAACAGCAAACAACGAAGGAGGAGAAAGTATCATCTCATGAGAGCCTGAAAATTCATAAGGAGATGGTTGAGGGAAAATTGCTTGCAAGGATCCTCGACAGGAGCTTTAATGTGGTCAAAGAAGTGCCTGTGAGGGATCTTGTAAAGACCCTAAAAATGAACAACATAAAGGCGTCTGCAATCGTCTTCGATGGCATAATTACTCAGAGACTCATAGATATCGCTGCAAAGAAAGAGATAAATTATCTGATTGGTGCTAAGCTCGGAAGCGTTGTCAAACTGCCAACTTCTGTTAGGATCATTACATTTGACCAGCTTTAATTTTTCAGCCTTGCTTTTTTCCTTTCCCCCAGTACTCCCTTATCTTTTCTATAACGGGCAATTTCTCGCCACTCAGAAATCGAACACAAGCACCACCAGCAATTGAAACGTGGCTTACTTTGTCTGCAAGTCCGAACATGTTCACCGCAGATGCGCTGTGGCCTCCGCCGATTATCGAGAACTTTGCCTTCGAAACAGCTTTTAACACTTCGTAAGTGCCAAGCGAGAACTTGGAGTCCTCATAAACTCCCGCTGTGCCATTAACTACAACAGTGTCGAACTCCGGGATCATGCTCGAAAACTGGTTCATAGTTTCAACTCCAATATCCTTTATTATTCCCTTTCCCTTGAATTCCTCAACTGAAATGTCCTCTCGAACTCCCCCAAGCTCAACACCAAAATCTACAGGAAGAACGATCTTGTCTCTGTACTTCTCAAGGAGTTTCTTTGCATCCTCATCTTTGACATTCTCCTTGTTATCCTCCACCACCTTTCTATTTTCATCCCCGAGTTCTTTGCCACTTAAAAGCAGGAAGTAGTTTGCAATAACACCCGTCAGGAATACCTTCTCCGCAATTCCGTTCTCAAGGACATTTTTCATGACTTTTATTGGATCCTTGATCTTTGCCCCTCCAAGAACGAAGGCTATTCTTTCTCCCTTTCTTAAACCCTTGCTCAGAGCATTTATCTCTTTTTCCGCCACTCTGCCAATAAAAGTGGGCAGTACAGGAATAAAGCCCACAAGTGAGGCGTGACTTCT
>JASKJN010000051.1 GCA_030153385.1 Archaeoglobaceae archaeon | reverse complement strand
CACCGTCGTAGACTGTTATCCTCATGCTTTCACCCTGGTCCCTTCTAAGAGGAGATGGCCGAGCTCCGTGAGCTCGATTCTCACATTCCTCCCAGTCTTTGCCTTCCTCACAGCCCCAATCTTCTCAAGCTTGGCGATGTGATGGCTGACCCTGCTCCTTTCCTTCAGGAATCCGTCACTGTTTCTGCTCAGCCCAGGATTAAGCCTCAAAACAAGCTCATCAAGAGAACCAACACCGCCATCAACGGCGAAGAGAATTTGAACCAGCTCATCGCTCGGAAAATCTATTGGCAGCGTTGGAATCTCAACGATCTCTTCAATACCGATTTCTTCCTCTTTCTCATCGTACTTTGGAATGGACGTGATTATTCTTGAATTCGTAACGCAGGCTGCTATGTAAGCAGCTATTGCAACGCTTCTCAAAGAGCCGGAGGCGTTCAGCAGAACTTTTTTGCCACGCTCTTTTTCTCTGCGTATCATTTCGATGAGCTGCTTTGCCGCTCTGATGACATTCCTTTTATCTATTTTTCCTATCTCCACATCGTAAATGGTTTCGAGATCTTTTTTAAGCTCATCCGCCACTCTTCTAGCCTTCTCCTCTCCAGGAAGATCTTCCTCGCCGACAAAAAGGACGATCTTCGAAACTGGCTGTTCTCTCAGCGCCCGGATGGATTCGAGGATTCTCTCCTTCTTGTGCCCTACGAAGACGAATTGCGTGATCATAATAGTTGATAGAATTTCTTATACTTAAACTTTTCTTTCAACTATGGTAATATTTGAAGAGTTTCCTATCTTCCCGCTTGCCAAAGTTTTCCGTGACAAATGCCGAGTGGTTTGAGTTGACAAGCAATCCACAGCCATCACTTCTCAAGGAGTTCTCTCTATTTCTCCACAACGCTGCTAAACAGATCCTCAATGAATTTATTTGCTCTCGTGATCGCAAGATTTTCATCTATTTCCATGAAACCAGATCCAGCAGATTCAACAGATCAATAGTGCTGCTATCCGGAGGTCTCAGCGATCTTGACTTGCGATTTCTGAAGAAAACTGCAGAATCGAAGCCAAAAAAGTTCTACAGCGCTGAAACGTTGCCCACCCCCACACCTGCACCATGGAGATTGATCTGGAAAACCAAACTAAAAACTACGCTTATGTTTACGCGGAATTCAAAAGATTTTGGTGCAGCAAAAGTATGAAGAAGTGCCAGTTTCTCACAAAAAAAGAATATGAGTTCATAACAGACTGACTCAAGCTCCGGGATAGGATTTTCCAGAATGGCGGTAGCAAACAGAAATTGTTTGCAGACTCCTCTATAGAATAATTTCACATATAAACCAATACAACGAGATTAAACTTTAGTTACCCATCCGCAAGCAGATACGGCTTTTATCTAAATTTAGAGACTTTAGAGACCCGGCAATATTTAAATAGAAAACCATCAAGCCGAGTTATGGATCAAATTAAATGGTGGGCAATTGAATCTGAAGAAGCAATAAAATTGCTTAATTCTGACGTAAGAGGGTTAAATGAAGAAGAAAGGAGGAAGAGACTTGAAAAATACGGTTTAAATGAGATCAGAGGTAGGGAAAAGACTCCTCTTGAAATCTTTATAAAGCAATTTAAAAACCCTATCATGCTTGTGCTCATCGTTTCAACTTTTGCGTTTATATTTCTGAATTTTATAGCTGAGGCTGTCGTCGTCTTTATAATCGTAATTATAAGCGCTTTAGTTGGTTTCCTGCAGGAATGGAAGTCGGAGAACATAATCAAGGAGCTCAAGCGATTCATGATGCTTAAGGCTCTGGTTTACTCTAACGGGAAAGTTTTGGAGGTTGATTCTCGTTATCTTGTGCCTGGAGACGTCATTCTGGTTGAAGCCGGTATGAAAGTTCCAGCGGATGCAAGGATCTTGGAGAGCAAAGAACTGTCAGTAGATGAAGCCATACTCACCGGAGAATCCTTCCCTGTAAACAAAGATGCAAAAAAAGTTGATGAAGACGCTTCTCTGCCAGAGAGGACTTGCATGATCTACGCTGGCACTCTGGTTACAACTGGATGGGCTAAAGCTCTGGTTGTTGCAACTGGAAACTCTACTGAAGTTGGTAAGATCTCTAAAAGCGTTGAAAGTGCTGAGGTTACAACTCCTCTGCTGAAAAAGCTCGCAAAGTTCTCCAAGCAACTTTCGATTGGCATCACGCTGGTTGCGATCTTCACCTTCCTTTTGGGTGTGATTCGTGGCTACGACCCAGTTTACGTTTTTGTAGCAGCTCTAAGCTTTGCCGTAGCTGTAATACCTGAAGTCTTGCCTGCGATGGTGACGATGACCTTGGCTTTTGGTGTTAGAGACATGGCGAAAAAGAATGCGTTAGTTAAGTCTCTTCCAGCTGTGGAAACGCTTGGTAGTGTAAACGTCATCTGCACGGATAAAACTGGAACTTTGACGCAGAACAAAATGAAGGTAGTCAAGATTGTAACGAATGAGGCTGAGTTTGATTTGGATTCTTATGTAACACTTGGGGAGAGAGAAGATGTCAGAAAGCTCATCATTGCTGGATATCTCTGCAACACTGCGGTCTGCGAATCTGGAAAGTGCAGAGGAGACCCGATGGAGATAGCTTTGCTTGACTTAGCCATGAAGTTTGACATAAAAGTAGATTTTGAGCTCATAGACCAGATCCCCTTCGATTCAAAAAGAAAATACATGGCAGTGGCTGTTAGATTTGATGAAAAGATGTACGTCATCGTCAAAGGTGCTCCCGAGGTTTTAAAGAACATGGTTGGCGGAAACATTCCGGAATTTGAAAAATACGCTGAAATGGGAATGAGAGTTTTGGCTTTTGCTTGGAAGGAGGTGGAGGATTTCAGAACTTTCAGCCTTTTCAAACTTGAAAACTTGGAATTTCTTGGATACCAGTGCTTCATCGATCCGCCGAGAGATGATGCTGCTGAAAGCATCTCAAAATGCAAGGAAGCGGGAATAAGAGTTATCATGATAACCGGTGACCATCCGGCAACTGCTGCGACGATAGCAGGATGGATTGGCATTGATGGTAAAGCTGTGAGCGGTCGTGAGCTTGAAAAGATGAGCATGGATGAAGCTGTGAAGAATTACAGCGTATTTGCCCGTGTATCTCCAGAACAGAAGTTTGAGATCGTCAAAGCATTAAAAAAGCAGGGAAACGTTGTTGCTGTAACTGGAGATGGTGTAAACGATGCTCCAGCTTTGAAGCTGGCTGATTGCGGGGTGGCGATGGGTAGTGGGAGTGAGGTTTCAAAGGAGGCAGCAGACATAGTTTTGCTTGACGACAGCTTCTCAACAATCGTCAACGCAGTTGAGGTTGGAAGAGATATCTTCAGAAAAATGCAGAGGATAATTGCTTGGCTTCTACCCGCAAGTGGTGGGCAGGGAAGCATAGTTCTTGCAGCATTTCTTTTTGGCATCGCATTGCCCATGAGCCCCATCCACGTTCTCTGGATAAACACGATAACAGCAGGTTTGCTTGGGATGATGCTTGTTTTTGAAAAAATGGAAGAAGATTTGCTTAGAATGAAGCCAACAAAAGGCGAAATAATGAACAAAAAGATCCTTTTCAGAATTGCTTACCTCTCGCTTGCATGCGTAATCTTGGCTTACTACCTCTACTTCGACATAGGCAAGAGCTCTGCTGCTGTTAATGGGGTTATAGCTTTCCAAGCGTGGTATCTGCTTACGCCTTACTTAGATAAGAGCTTCTTCAGAGTTGGCTTCAGAAACAAGTTTGCAGTTCTCGGCATCTTAGCAACGCTTTTAATACAAATTGCGATCACAAATGCAGCAATAATGAAGCTCGAGCCTATGAGCGTTGAAGAATGGTTGAAAGTGATCGCATTTGGTTCTTTGGGATTCATAATCGTTGAGTTGGAGAGGTTAATTGAAGCTGCTTTTCGAAAGCTGAGAGTCAGAGCTTGATACTACTTTTCTCCCATTAGCTTTTTATAAAGAGAAATCTAAAAACTTCAGCCCCCGTGGGGTAGTGGATATCCTTAGGGGCTGCGGACTCCTAGACCCGGGTTCAATTCTCGGCGGGGGCATTTATCTCGAGTTCTTTTGTTTTCATGCAGTATCAACCAAAACTTGCCTTAAACTCCCTCAGACATGTTTTACAGCACAGAACGTAAAACTTTTTGCGATATCTGTAAACTATGGGCTCATCCGTCATTTCTTTACCGCAGTAATCACATCTGAAGGTTATTCTCGCCCTAAAGGGTCTCTCTTTCACTTTTCTTTCAATTACAGGTATGATCTCCAGCACCTCAAGCTTTCCTTTTTCGAATATTCCGGAAAGCTCACTCAAATCACTTACCGTAATTCTTACGAGATATCTTTTGCTTGTTACCCTGTTAATTTCCACAATTTCATCCATTTCCCAAAATTTTTCTTCATCTGTCTCAACGAGCAGGTAAACGGAACTTTTGGCATCCTCTAAGCTGCTGGCAATTTTTACTGTATACTTCTCGATAATCCCCTCTTTTTCCAGTCTGCTAATTCTCGATTTTACTGTCTGTCTGCTCAGATTTAGCTCTCTTGCAATTTCCGAGATGCTAACTCTTGAATCTTCTTTCAAGATGTTTATTATTTTAAGGTCAATCTCGTCGATTTTCATCGCGAATGTTGCTTTGCAGTTTACAAAATATTTTCGCAGTTAATTTAACAGCATGGTAAAGATTAACCTTATTTTGTTTGACATCAATTCAAACTCGATGCGGGAGCTGACTTTGAAGATCAAAGGGATGAGCTGTGCGATGTGTGTTAAGTCTATAGAGTCTGCAGTTGGAAGTCTCGACGGCGTTGAGGAGATCAGAGTCAACCTCGCAACTGAATCAGCTTTTCTGAAGTTTGACCCGGTAAAGGTGAGCCTCGATGAAATCGTCAGGCTGATAGAGGAGCTGGGATACAAAGTTGAGAAGGACGAATCAGAAGATCACATTCCAGGAATGAAAAGGAAGCTTTACTTTGCAGCCTTGGCAGGCTCATTTTTGCTTCTCAGCAACTATTTTGGGCTTGCACCTCATTTCCAGCTTATCATCGCCTTATCTGTGATGCTTTACTCTGGAAGAGATGTGTTCCTCGCCGCTCTGCGCTCATTGAGGCACAGAACACTCAATATGGACGTGATGTACTCAATGGGTGTTGGTTCGGCATTTCTTGCAAGCGTTCTCGCAACTGCCGGAATTCTTCCGGAAAACTACAATTTCTACGAGACTGCCGTTATACTTCTCGCTTTTCTCTTGCTCGGCAGAACGCTTGAGGCGTCTGCGAAAAAGAGGACGAGTGAGGCCATAAGAAAGCTGGTCGGACTTCAAGCGAGAAAAGCAACGGTTTTGAGGGATAACAAAGAATTGGAGATTCCGGTTGATGAGATAAGGGTTGGAGACGTCGTAATTGTGAGGCCTGGCGAAAAGGTGCCGGTAGATGGGGTGGTTGTTGAGGGTGAAAGCTACGTTGACGAGTCTATGTTTACCGGGGAGCCTCTACCTGTGTTGAAAAGAGCTGGAGATGAAGTTTTGGGCGGATCGATCAGCAAGAACGGGGTTTTGAAAATAAAAGCCACAAGGGTTGGTTCGGAAACGCTTCTTGCACAGATTATCAAGACAGTTGAGGAGGCTATGAGCAGCAAACCGCCGATTCAGAAAATGGCTGATAAGGTTGTTTCTTACTTCATTCCCGCAGTTCTAACAGTTGCCATAGCATCTTTCATTTTCTGGTATTTTGTTGCGGGAATGACGGATGTCTTTGCTTTCACAACACTCATCGCAGTTCTGGTTGTTGCCTGTCCATGCGCATTTGGGCTTGCAACTCCAACAGCTTTAGCTGTGGGGATGGGCAAGGGTGCGGAACTCGGTTTGCTCATCAGGAGTGGTGAAGCGCTGGAGGTTGCCAAAAAGGTTACGACCGTAATCTTCGACAAGACGGGAACGCTGACAAAGGGAAAGATGGAAGTTACGGATGTCATCTCGCTGGACGGATCAACAGCAGAACTGCTCTCAATCGCTGCTACAGCTGAAAGAAGGAGTTCGCATCCTCTGGCTGAGGCGATCGTTGAAAAAGCTAAAGTTGAGGGTGTTGAGATCTCGGAACCCGAAAAGTTTGAGGTCATCGCTGGAAAGGGTGTCGTCGCTGAGGTCAACGGAAGCAGAATACTCGTTGGAAACAGAAAGCTGATTGAGGAGAACGATGCGAGCTTCGATAACATCAATCAAATTTTATCAAAAATTGAGGGGGAAGGGAAAACGGCTGTGCTTGTTGCGAAGGATGGAAGGGTGATGGGTATAATTGCAATAGCGGATACGATTAAGGATTCTGCGAAAGTTGCGGTTGATGAACTTAAAAGGATGGGTAAGAAGGTTGGAATTATTAGTGGAGACAGCAGAAGCGTGGCGAAAGCAATCGCTGAAAAACTTGGTATGGATTTTGTAATTGCTGAAGTTTTACCCAATGAAAAGGCCTTGCATGTCAGAAGGCTTCAGGAGAATGGGGAGGTTGTTGCCTTTGTCGGCGATGGCATCAACGACGCTCCCGCTTTGGCTCAAGCGGATCTCGGCATTGCGGTTGGAAGCGGGACGGATATAGCCATAGAGAGCGGTGACATTGTGCTTGTCAGGGATGATTTGAGAGATGTTGTTGCTGCCATACAGCTGAGCGAGAAAACGCTGAAAAAGATAAAGCAGAACATCTTCTGGGCGATGATTTACAACACCCTGCTAATTCCCGCTGCAGCGGGACTGCTGTATCCTTTCTTCGGCATAGTCTTTAAGCCGGAGTTTGCTGGCTTCGCAATGGCGATGAGCAGCGTTAGTGTTGTGACGAACTCGCTTTTGATGAAAAATTATATCCCCCCAATTAAAAAAGGAGGTGGTAGAATGAGGGTTGAGCTTGAACTTTCCGGACTTTCCTGCGGGCATTGTGTGATGAGAGTCAGAAAGGCTTTAGAAGAAGCTGGAGCTAAGGTTGAGGAAATTGTGCTTGACAGAGCGGTTATTGAAATCCCGGAAGGTGACGTTGAGAGGTTCGTGAAGGCAGTGGAGAGAGCTGGCTATAAGGCAAGGGTTAAAAATTAACCCAACTGCTCTCGAAGAGCTTCAACAATCAACTCTTTTGGCGGAACGCCAGAACCATTTTCGTAAACCCTGCAACCCATTACCGCCTTTTGCTCTCTCCTCTTTTTTTCTATATCCAAGCCATTTATCTGAATTGTAGGAGAACCCAGGAAGTTGTATTTCTCTGCATCATCCAGCGTCTTTATCTCGATAGTTTCTATCTCTGTGTCCACTTTCAGCTCCTCCAGAGTTTCCTTGAGGAGCTTTAATGCTGGTTCTGCATGCGGACAACCTTCAAAGTAGAGGAACCTGATTTTGGGCTTCATAGAACATTTCTTGAAGTTCGTGTCTAAATTTTTTTGGGTTTTAATTTAAGCTTGGCTTTAGAGGATAATGAAATAATTTTGAAGTCTCCTTTAAAAGTATTTATGGCATTTTTAAAAGAAATCAAGCCTCAAAAACTAAAAGAGGACTTGAAAATAATAAATAGCCCAAGCTCACCTTAAAATAGTTTCTTGAAGCATTCTGCTTTTAGTCCGCGAGGAAGTTCTTCTTCTCTATTTCGAGCCTTTCAACTTCCTTCTTAACTCTTTTTACTCCCCTTTCAGATCTCTTGAAGTAAAAGACCTGTGCCACAGATGCTGCTAATATTCCCACGGTTGCAATTATAAGCCACTCCATACTCTTACACCCGATAAAAATAGGGAATACAAGTATATAAGATTTTCTATAAAAAAAATCTATTATTATAGTCATGATTATGAGGGTTTAGTTTGGATACTCTCCACTTAGAAATTGGAATAATAAATTAGGAACTAAAATAGGGAATGCTAAAGCTTAAATATACTTTGGTCGTCCAACTCTTGGCTTAGAAGCTTGCGAAGGGTGGTTAGCATGGAAAAAACAGAAATTCTCATGAGAATTAAAGATGCTGAAGCAAAAGTCGAAGAAGCTATTAAAAAAGCTGAAGAGCATAGGAAGAAATCGATTTTAGAAGCCAAAATTCAAGCCAAGAAGATACTTGATGACGCGACCGCCGAAGCAAATAGACTTAGGGAAGTGATTATAACGAAGGTCAGGGAAGCTGTGGAGAAGGAGAAGGGAGAAATAAAGGCAAAAAAGCTAAAAGAGATAGAGGAGTTTGAGAAAATTGGTAGGAAAAACGTTGATAGGGCTGTGGACATTCTCTATAAAGAGTTTTTAAGGATGGTGGAACATGCTTAAGCCCGAAAAGATGGTTAAGGTTGCAATTGTGGGCTCTAAGGATCAGCTAACCATCGCCTCGGAAACTTTACATCGAATGAACCTCCTGCACATCGAATCACCTGAAGAAACGGAAAATTTCAGAATTGGAGTTCCTTCTGAGAAGGCAGGACAGATCTCAAGGAGTTTGCTACAGCTGAGGAGCTATATTTCTCATTTGAAGCTGGATCCATCAAAGATTTCAGTAAAAAAGAAGTTTAGGAAAAGAGATATTGAAGAAAAACTGAGCCAAAAGCTTGCAGAATATCAGGAGGAAATTGGAAACAGATTGGAAGAACTAAAGAAGATAAATGACACTCTGAAGAGCTTGGAGGCAGAAAGGTCAACAATTGAGCCTTTGAAAGTTCTTGGAATTCCTCCCGCTCTTCTGAAAGGTTATAGGACGATTAAGTGCTTCGTGGGCATTGTTAAAGCGGATCCAACCGAGGAGATCAGAAAAATCACGTCTGATTTTGACTTAGTAATCAAGAATTTCGATGATCAATTCGTGATAGCGGTTTTCGTGAAAGCGGAGCATGGCGATGACGTTTACAGGATATTGCAGGGATTTGGGTACAAAGAGATCCCAGTGCCTGACGTGGAGTATGAAGCCAAGCTCTCGGAGATCTCAAAAAAGGAGGAAGAGCTTTTAGAGAAGAAGAAGAGACTTGAAGTAGAAATAGAAGAGCTGAAAGTAAAAGAGTCGGAGCTCCTTCTGGCTATAGAAGAGTACCTGTCTTCTGAGGTGGAAAAGGCAGAACTGCCCCTGAAAACGCTTGTATCGAAGCACACTTTTGTGATCGTTGGTTATATTCCAAAGAGAAACCTGGATAATTTCAAAAAAGAGCTTGAGGCGAAAAATCTCGTTGTTGAAGAACTAAGCTTTGAAGAGCATGATGTTCCACCCACAAAGCTGAACAACCCGGGATTCACAAAGAACTTTGAGGTTCTTTCAAAGACATATGCAATTCCGAAATACAAGGAGATAGATCCAACTGTTTTGATGGCAATCTTCTTCCCGCTCTTCTTTGGCTTGATGCTTGGGGACATGGGATACGGACTGCTGATCGTTGCCACTTCGCTTTATCTGAAGAGAATATTCAAGACTGAGGGATGGCAGAAACTGCTCAACATCGGGCTTGCGTGCGGAATCGTTTCGATATTCTTCGGCTTTATCTACGGCGAGTTCTTTGGTCCATTTACCGCTCCGGAAATGAGACCTTCAGAAGTGCACTTCCTCGGCGATCTTTTCGCATCGCTTTACTCATTTAACCACGGACATCCGCTATTCGACAGAATCGAGGAATTCGGCATCAAAGCCTTGCTCTTCATCGTCCTCATGATCGGTATGTTCAAGATGGTCTGGGGATTCTCGATGGGATTTTATAATGTTTACGTAGAGCATGGCTTCAAAGAAGCGATCCTCGAAAAGGGTTGCTGGATACTCGGTGTCCTTGGCCTGATCTTTGCGATATTTGGCTTTACATACAATCTCGGAATTTTCACGTCTCCACCACCAGATGGCTTCGGAGAAATCCTTCCAAAGAACCTATTCATCAGCGGGAATACAGTGGCTGAAGCTAAAACAGTTCCACTGCCAATTCCCGGGCTTGTCAGCGGATGGGAGACAGGGGTTAATTACTTCTATATCATGGCATTACCATTGGTGATCCTCTGGTTCGTGATCTTCCTAAAGGCAGAGATCCCGAAGATGGGAATTTTCGGCGTGATCATGGCAGTAGAACTTCTCACATGGTTTGGCCAGATCATCAGCTATGCTCGACTTCTCGCAATTGGGCTTTCGTCTGTTTATCTTGCGTTTGTTTTCAACTATCTAGGACTTAAAATAGCATTTGAGCCGGGAATGGCGATATTACCTCTTGCCATCGTCCTGATGCTTTTAGGACATTTCGTTAACTTCCTGCTCGGAATTCTCGATCCAGGTTTGCAGTCACTTCGATTGCACTATGTAGAGTTCTTCACAAAGTTTTTTGAAGGTGGTGGGAGGGAATATACGCCGTTCGGAAGAGTTAAGAAGTTTATAGAGGATGGAGGTGAGTAGAATGGTTGAAGCGATGATAGGAGACGAGGCTTTCATAAAGGGATGTGCAGCAATTGGTGCTGGCTTAGCGGTAGGCTTGGCTGGAA
>JASKJN010000050.1 GCA_030153385.1 Archaeoglobaceae archaeon | reverse complement strand
TTCGGTAATTCAGCAAAGGTTGATGTGCCCAAGAGGTATATTGGGTGGAGAGCGTATGTGATTGTTGTCAGGGATTAAAGGAATTTTGTCCCAAAACCTCCTCGCCGACAACCTTTTTAAGAGGAGTATAAGCAGATTCACGGAATTTCGGTTTTATTGGCTTTTTTTGTCCATTTTCGATCAAATAAGCCCCTTCCCCTTTTTCAACCCATCCAACCTCCTCGATCTTAACCCCTGCCTCCTTAACCACTTTCTTAACTTTTTCAGCAGTGTCTTCGGGGCATACGATCATTAAGGAGTCACATTAAGGAGTCAGTAGAAACGCCCATGAAATCTATTTGCAGTTCTTCAAGCATTTTCAAAACCTTTGAGTTTACGCAGTTTCGCAGTTTTTCGTATTCAAAAATCAGAGCCTTTCCGGATACCTTTGAGATCTCCTCTGCATCTCCTCTGATTCCCCCGTTTGTGACATCGCTCATCGAGTGTATTTCGGGCAAGAGATTTGCTGAAAATATTGCCTTACTTGCTTTTATGAAATCGATATTAATGGTTTCCTCAACGATCTCATGCATCCCGTAATAGATTGCGGTTGTTGCAATCGTCCCCCCACCTGAACCCTCGGTGAGCAGAATTACATCGCCCTCTATAACGTTTCTTCTTGGCGTGATATGTGTTGCAACTCCAACGCATCCAACGCAACCCGTCATGCGTTCTCCAATGACCATATCACCGCCTATTCTAAGCGTGCTACCACTCACCAATGGCACCTGCGCCGCCTCGCAAACCGTGGCAATGCCAGCTATATGGTCGAAGATCTTGCTAACATCCCCATCGTCCGCGATGTGTATGTCAGAGAAGACTGCTATGGGTTCTGCTCCCTTAACAAGAACATCTCTCATCGCTGCCCTTGTTACATGAAATCCCGCGATGAATGGAAATTCGCTGAGGCGAGAATGAATTCCGTCAATCGCTATCGCGATATAAAGCCCCCTGTTCTCAACAACTCCAGCGTCGTCGAGATCCTTTGATGAAAGCACTGCTTTCACATTGCATATATCTCCAAGCTTTGAGTGAATGTAAAAATCCCCAATTCCGCGGGATCCAACACCAAAAGCCCCCATCGTAACGCCAGTGCGGTAATACTCGAGAATTGGCAGAGATTTTGAGTAGGCATTTTTAACTTCCAAAATAACAGCTTTAGCCCATTTTTTAGCTCTCTCCTCACTCCAGCCCTTGATTTCTTGGATTCTGCTGACGAGTTTTCTCTCGACTTCTTCTTCACTTTTAACCTGCATGAGCCTTCTCGCGTAGCCTTCGAGATCCATATCAAACCTCGCTTACAATTACAACACCAAGGATTATAAATGCTATTCCGACCACCATCTTGGGAGTTAGCGGTTCTGAGAGCAAAAGAATTGAGAAAAGAGCGGTGAACATTGGATAAATAGCTGTTATCGGAACAGTTCTGCTCGCCCCAAGCACATCAAGGGCCATGTAGTAAAAGATCATCGCAATTGCACCTCCAATCGCTCCAGCAATAAGAAGCAGTATTGTCAAGTCCAATCTGATTGAAAAACTTGTTCTGAGAGCAAAAACGATGAAGATCATTGCCAAGAGTGCCCCAACCGCTCTGACTGTCAGTGCAGTGTAAATGGGAGCTCCGTTTGAGAGTGCATATCTGTCGATTACTGGTGCGATACCCCACAGGATTGCGGAGATGAGAGCGAGGATTTCACCCTTCATGAGAAAGAGTCTGGAAAGGTTATAAAAATTTTAAAAGCTAAAGCTCAAGCTCAGCAACCTTCTCCCAAGTTCTCTCATCGAAAACAGTGATCTTTGTTCCGATGATGTAGAGGTAGTCATTTATGAATACCGCTCTGAAGCCGGTTTCCATAGCTTTTATAAGCCTTATTCCATCCTGGTATGAGAAAATGTAGCCAGAGCTCGCTGGAATGAAGAAGATCTCGTGCTTTTCGTCAGCCAGAAAAGCTTTGTGGTTGTTCATGACTTCACTCCAAGATTCCTTCAGCAGGTATCTGTCTACTTCAATCGGATTTTTCGGATCGCTTACGTCGAATAGGGATAGCTTTACGTTGCCATCTTCCATTCCAACTCCGAGGATCAGGTTCTCTTTGAGTGGATGCAGGTATGAAGAGAAGCCGGGTATCTTCAGCTCTCCTGCCATTCTCGGCTCTGCGGGATCTGAAAGATCCACAACGAAAAATGGGTCGGTTTGCCTGAAAGTAACCACATAGCCTTTGTCTTCTATGAATCGGACTGCATAAATTCTTTCAGTTTCACCAAAGCCTTTGAGGGAACCAACTATCTTCAAGTCTTGATCCAAAACGTAAAGATCGTTCGCATTTCCCACCGTTGTCGCAACTCTGAGATAGCCATTATACTCATCTAGGGAAAACTGATTCAAAAGTTTGCCAGGGATTTCAGATGTTGCAACTACCTTCATGTCCAGGGAGATCTTCCAGATCGCAGTCTTCTCAATTTCTCTCGCATTCTTTTCTGCAAACTTGCTGTATCTGTTGTGGAACTCATTTTCAAAAACTATCCTATCTTCAGGCTTCATTCCGAGAGTCAGCTTTCTCATGAGATTCCAGATCTCGGTTTGCTTTGCCTGATCGCTTAGATCGTAGCTGACAAGCTTCTGAAGCTTTTCAAGGAACCAGTCTGGAAAGAGGTCTCTGTTCTCAGTAGCGAATTTAAGCATGGTTTCCGCATAATCCGCTGGAGAATAGTATGTAACGTAAACAGCATTTTTTGACATGTAGACCACGGATGCGTAGTTTCCAACGAAGGAAATGCTATCTTCAACCCTCCCACTTTCCGCATCAAGTCTGACGACTGTGTAGATGCTTTCAACTGGCAACGGCTTTACCGGATGGTAGATGTTGCTACATTCGATCACATGAGCGACTCCATTTACGCTAAGAGGCACTATCGGGCATAATTCGGCATACTGGGATAGAATAAGGTAGATTTTTCCTTCATGAAGCCTTGCGGTGATGATTGAGCCATTAAGCTCCACAGAATATTTTTCGCTGAAATCTTCAGTGCTAAAAGCCTTCAGCTTATTTCCGCTCAATATTATCAAGTTTTTTTCAAATATCAGCATTTCCCCGCCTTCACTCAGCTCCTTTATCTTCTGAAGCTCTTCAGGTGGAAAAGCCTTGACGATTAAGACTTTTTGCTCGAAGTGAGGAGGCAAAATTCTGAGAGAGAGCATTTGATAGCGGGAGATGTAGATGTTTCTACCATCTGTCTTCACGATGTCTGGCTCGTCTATGCCAAGAACCTGAACGTTCGTCTGTGAAACCCTTTCGATTCCCTTCTCTATAGTTAAGACTGGCGTGGGTTCTGGCATTGATATTGGAATCGATGTTGATCGGAAGTCCGCATAGCTACTTGCTCCGCTGATATAATCTCTAAATTCCTCTGGCGAAGAAAAACTCGCAAAGCCCGACTCTTCAGTTTCTTTGGTAAGCTGTAGAACCATCACCCCCAAGATAAAGACGACTATTGAAGCGATAAGTATCTGGGCAAGTTCCAACGATCTCATGCTTTGAGTGCTTTGCAATTCATTTATAGCTAATCAATTTGTCATAATATATATTAACTTGTGATTTTAAAAATTTCTTTCAGTTTTGAAATTTCAAAACCAATAGAATTCTTTTTATTTCTGAAGAATGCGCATGAGTTATGGAGAGAGAGAAAATTAGCTTGACAATGCTTGCGGTTTTCTCTGCGGTTATGCTTACCCATCGCTTTCTGTCTCTCTTCGAGATCACGGACTATGTTCTCCTCTTCTACTCCGCACTGCTCACCGCATCGATCTGCGTTTTGCTGATCAGAAAATAGTTTTTGTAAGCCTTATCGTTTGAATCTCGCATTCAGAGAGTTCATCGAGAACTCTTTTAATCTTCTCTGCACTCTCCTCGATCATCAGGCAGACCTTATCAAATCCGAGCTCCTTTCGAATCTCAAGAGCTCCGAAGATCACTGCCAATGGATTTCTGAGCTTATCGGAAAGATATTGAAACTGCTTCAGGTTTTCTCTTACAGTGTTTAAAAGCTCTTCTTTCCTTTTTCTGACTTCAAGGTCTTCAAGAGCTTTTCTTACGACCCTAAAAAGATCCTGAAAGATCTGTCCGATCTCCTCATCGTATTGATTGACAAATAGATAGACTGCAGAGTTTGCAGAAAGCGGAGCAGTTATCAGCATCTCCTTTTCAACAAAATTGAAGCTTTTTGGCTGATATTTGAGATAATCACCGCCTAAGATCTCTTTACTCTTCGCTCCATAATACTCTGTGCCGTTATCAATAATAACAATCGCCCTGCAAAGATCGAGCTGTGAAATTTCGTCGCATAAAAATTTCAGTATTTTCTCTCTCGTATCGTGGAGCCAAATGTAGCTTGCAATTGTGAATGCTGTATAGAGCAGATCTATCATCTTGTCAACCTCTTTGTCCTTTCAAGGGCTTCTTTGAGCTCTTTCTCAAGCTCTTTCAGTAAGAACTTTTGTCCCTTTAGATCTCTCAGCAGATCGATTTCCTCCTCTTCTTTTTTCCGTTCCACTTCTTTTGCTATATCCTCAATCAATTTATCTGAATCTTCGAATTCCAGCTTTGTTTCCTCCTCTTTTTGCTCTTCTGGTTCTAATATTATTTCTTCCACTTTGGGAATTTCTTCCAGATTCTCGAGGTTTGGAAGAGCAAGATCTACTTTTTGTTCCGAAATCTCATTCTTAGGTTCAGGAAGAGGTTCAGCAAGATTGTTAGAGGTTTGCATTTCTGAAAGCAGGTCTCCTTTTATCTCGAACTTCTTAGCAGCTTCTTCAGTAGCCTCGTCAAGCTTTACGATTTTCTCGTTTTTGAGGTCTGCAGATAGCACTTCTTCAAGCTTTTTATCTATCTCCTTGAGCTTATCTTCTTTTTTCTTTCTTGAAAAACTCAAATTAGGAGTCTTAAAGCTCAATGCGATCTTCTTTTTGGGCATATAAGGCACCAGAAGAACTACTGCAACAAAAATTAACCCAATAACGAGTTCCAACGGGATTTCATCCATACGCGATCACCCCTGCCAAAACTTCTATAAATGAGGGCAATGTAAATGCCCACTTAACTACATTTGGAACTACAATCATCAGAATTCCAGAGAGGAGGAATAGTATCGAGGCGTAGTAGAAGTACAGATATCTTCCCCCTCCCTTGACTATATTCGAGACAAGGATATTTGCAATGGTTATGGAAAGTATTATAAAGAAAGTATATTCTGCGAGAAGATCTAGTGGAATTCCCGAGAAGATTCCAAGATTAAGACCCTGCAAAGGAACGTTTTTGAAGACTTCGCCACTTGTCGCCCCCATCTGTGAAGCAAAAAGGGAGTTGAGATATTCTGTGAAGATAGAGAGTATTTGCGAAATGAAAAGCATTAGTGAAACCATTGCCAAATGGAGTGGAATGATCAGATTAACGAATCCCGATGATATCAGATCCCTTTTCAGCCTTAAGAGGACCATTTCCAAATTTGAAGAGCTAACGATCTCTCCCACAAGATCCGCATCTCCACCAAGATCCACCGCATCGATGAATATCGGTGTGAGCTTCTCGATTAGATAACTTCCGCTTTCCCCAATAAACTTATTCCAGGAAAGCTTTGGATCCAAACCGAGAGATAGCCTTCTTTGGAGCTCTAAAGCAAGTTCTTTAAGCTCTCCAAGGTTTTTCTGGTCAATCCTTCTTATTGCTTCCGCAATCGAAACTCCCGCACCACCTTTTATGGCTCCAAGGCTTCTAATGAAGCTCGTGAATGCTTCATCTCTCCTGCTTATCTTCTTGTCATCGATCTTCGCCAGTATCCCGATAGGAAAACAGGCCAGTGCAAAGGCTATGAAGCCATAGCCTGCAATCTCGTAATTACCTATGAAAAGTGGAACGAGAGCCAAGAATACGAAAAGCATGATCCCTGTTGGAATTAGCAGTGGTGACATCTTTGCACACAAAGCCTGCTCTCTGGATTTTATGGGATGGTCATGGACTTTTTTATCCTTTGGAACCGCTTTGAAGATCATAATCACTCCAAAGAGACAGATCAGGAAATTTCCAACTGCAGATGCATACAGCGTGGTGGCAGGGTCTCCGGTGCTGTATATGACGACGGAAAGAAGAACAACGACTGAAATCAGCGATGCTGAGACGAGCAGAGACGTGTATGCATCGCTCCATTTTCTGAGACTCTCGAGGTTTCGATCGTATTCGTCTTTTCTAACAGTCTTGAATGCCTTCCACTCTCTTTCCAGAAACTCTTTGTCGGGTTCTCCAGCAGAGATGGCGTTTGCAAGTCTGTTGAACATCTTTTTGACTCTTTCAGCCTTTATTTTTTCTGCAACGAGCTCGCATGCGGTAGCGTAATCGTAATGCCATTTTTGTGCGAGATCACGGACCATTCTGAAATACTTGCTTGGATAATACTTCGTTTCAGAAGCCATTGTGAAGATCTTGTCTCTGCTGAGGTGTGCAGTTGCTAAGGAGCTCATGTAGGTGAGAAGGAATAACAAATCGTTGTCAGAGAGCATCTCCTCTCTGATCTTTTTCAGCTTTTCCAAGAATGAAAATTTGAATTTGATTCCCGGAACCTTGGCGGTTTCGTACATGACTACACCTTCATTGAAAGTAGTCCGCTCTTCGTGATCTTCGAGATCGCTTTGAAAAACTCGTAGAAGTCAACAATTCCCTGTTCATGCAGTTTTTTGAGGATCCTGGCTCTCTTCTCGACCTCCTCGTAGATCAACTTTTTCTTGCTTGGCGGAATGCCGAGTCGAGTTGCTATTTTCTGCTCTAAAAGATATGAGCTTCCATATCCTGTGAATATGTGCTTGTCCGTTACTGGATCCCATTGAAAGACCTCGATAAAGCTAACACCACCCTTCTGCGGATTGTAGCCGACTATTTCTGCTACACTCAGAACTCGCCTCACGAGTTTTCCATCGGGCCGACGAACCGCACTCTGAATGACAACGAAGTTCAAGTTGTCTATGAAGGTTTTTGGAACGCTTATAGGCTCAGTTGTGAGCCTCTGGATGAGTTTCTCTACTGTTGCCGCATGGAAAGTTGACATAACAGGATGACCAGTCTGCATCGCCTGAAATGCTATGTTGCCCTCAACTCCTCTTATTTCACCGACCAGAATGTAATTTGGCCTTTGTCTCAACGCTGCCTTGAGCAGATCAAACATCGTAACATCGCTCCCGCTACCCTCTCCCAGCTTTCCACCTCTTGTTGATCCTCTCGTTACTTCTCTTGTCCAGCTCTTGTGTGGTACCTGAAGCTCTGGGGTGTCTTCGATGGAAACGATCTTCGCTTCTGGCCTTATAAAAGCGGTTATGGCATTCAATAAGGTAGTCTTACCGCTTGCAGTCTCACCGCAGATAAAACCGCTCATTCCTTCGCTGATGAGAAGCCAGAGATATCCTGCGATCATGTAGTCCAAGCTTCCAAATTCGATGAGCTGTAGAACACTGAAAGGAGTCTCATTGAATTTTCTTATCGTGAAATTACTCCCGTTTTTGCTTATATCATTCCCATAGACGATGTTAATTCTGCTTCCATCTGGAAGCGTAGCATCGACGATCGGATCTTTGTAAGTCACGGGTTTTCCAATTCTTTCAGCAAGCCTTATGACGAATTTGTCCAGAGTTTCTTCATCTCTGAACTCTATTACGCTCTTCAGACCCTTGAAGATCTTGTGCTCAATGAATATGGGCCCGAGACCGTTGCAGGAGATATCTTCGATGTTCTTGTCCCGGATATAAGGTTCAAGGACACCTAAGCCTACCTTGTCTCTAATCAGAGCATACTCCAAAGCCTTGTACTGCCGTTCTGTCACCCTCAGCTTTTTGACTTTCTTTGAGTCAAACTTCAGTTTCGGAACAAGCCTTGCCTTTCCACTGATATCCTGGACGAGTGATTTTGACTCAATCTCGCATATCTCTGAGAGTGCGGATTTCAGGATCTTTATCTTTTCCTCGTTATCCTGCGGGTCAAAGTCAATTCCTGTTATGTAGTCTACAAGTCTTATCTCCACTTCTTTTAACAATTCTTCAACTCCAGTTAGCAAAGTCGGCTCGATTGGAATGTAGAAGTTGCGAACATCGTTTTTGTCCGGGTATATGTGGATGTAGATGTTTTCATCTGCAGGATAAATTATATTTGGATTTTCGATTTCTGCATGCTTTCTTTCAAGCTTTTTGACAAGTTTGGGAATTCCGATCTTGTCAATGGGCAGAATGTGAATGTATTCAAGCAGATGAAGGTTCTTCTCAACTTCTCGCTTCATTTCGTCGGGGAGAAGCCTGTATATACCGCATGAAGCTAGATTTTCATGTCCGTGTTCCTCATTTTCCTTAGGGGTAAAGGGGAAATTGGCAACTATTCCTTGCTTCAGCCCTTTCGGCTTCAAACTGAACTCAGGTCCAGCCATTTCCCCTCACCCCATAATCATTTTTCTGATAATACTCGTTATTATGACAAATAAATCTTTCCAATCACGCTCTCGCCTCTGAAATCGGAATGATCTTCAGTCCAAATCCCGGGCTGACTTCAAAGCTCACTATGTTGCCAGTTGTCTTCTTTGCTCCTCTAACTTTCGAAACTTCCAAAACGCTGACGTATCTGTCTCCAACCTGCTCTTTCCTGAGGAAAAGATGGCAATCGCAGGCACTTCTGATGCGAACAAGCGTGTCTTCCTTGAATGCATGCTGGTGTAGAGTTATAAGGATCGTCTTTCCGTGATCGCAGAAGTTCTTTAGCCTTGTCAGAAAGTCGAGAACGTCGTCTTCTGTGGAATAAGCGGTGAACATCGTCAGAGAGTCGACTATAACGACGTTCTCCTTGATCGTCTTAATGTGGTTTGCAACGAGGTTTAGAATTCTCTTCATCTGCTCGGGTCTCCATTCAACGCCTTCCAAGTGCACCGGATAGATCTTGAGATATCCCCAGGCATAGAAGTCTGAGACGTCCAGGCTCAACGATTCGAGCTGATTCAAAAGGCTCTTTATCGTATTCTCTGTGGTATAATAGGCAATTCTATGCCCTTGTATGAGTCCACCATAAGTAAATTGCTGGCATAGTACGCTTTTACCAGTGTCGTTCTCACCCTCGATCAGCGTTAGAGATCCAAGCGGAATTCCACCTCCAAGTCTCTTGTCGATTTCATCATTACCACTTGAGAGAATACTCCTCTTCCTCTCCTCCTCGATCTCCTTAATGCTTTCAACCAATTTAACCACCTCCCACATAAAACTCATAACTGTTGCAGATCGCATTTGGAGTGCAGATAAGAAGCGTGTAGTTGCCATTGGGCAGAGAAATCTCAACAACCGCTCTTGCAGTCTCCTGAGGATCGAAGATTCCAGGATTTATGAGCTCCTTGATTATTTCAAAATTCGCTCTGAGGTAGTCGGAGACAAATGAGCCTGATTCGGACTTTCCGTAGACGATCACATCGAAGGAACTGAAGTCATCGAATTTTGTGCTACCAACGTTCTTCAAGTAAGCTATAACACGTGGGCTTTCGTAGTTAACTGCGAGGAGTTCGACATTCGATTGTAAACGTGTTACGGAATTTTGTGCTATCTCTCTATATACCTCTATCGTCTCCTCCGTCAGCTGGCTGTTACCAAGCATCAGCACATATGCAGCGGTGAGAACGACAGCGGACATGAGAATTGCGGTTGCAATAGAGTCGAAGCCCATTTCTGTCACCTCGAAAAGACATCGCTGATTTTCACACCATTGTAGAAGACGTAGGTAATTGTGTAGTCTCCGCTTAGAGTATCTTCGACGTTAAATGAGATCTTTGCAGTCTCACCGCGTTCCCACTGATTGTCCCCGTCACCATTCTCTATTGAAACGTTGAAACTGGTTATGTGTTTGTAGTAGGTATCGGAGTATATGAATAAGTCACCACGTTCTAAAAGATCTTTGTTCATCGATTTTCCAAGGTTTTTGATCCAGAAATCTATTTCTGTTCCGCTTCCAGAATCGGATGTTCTTACAAATATTATTTCAGCATCCGTCTGAATTTTATCGCTAAGCTTTCCAGAAACGGAAGTATAAGAATGAGCTAAATCCCGCACAGCGGGCGTCATCACGGTGATGGCGACAGTAGCAGCTACTACCGCAGCGATCATCAGAATCGATGTCGTCACCACCTCCTTTGCCATTACTACACCTCATCAACTACCTCTTCTTCAGCAACAGCGAGAGCAGATCAGAGTCCATGGAGCGATCGTTGGGATTGAAGACTTTGTTCAGCAGGTATAGCTCTATGAGCACTTCCTTCGTGCCATTTATCTTTACGAGATCCGCAAGCTTCATGATCAGGTCTTTGGTGTTGCTGTTAACGTATCCCGTCATTTCGAATACCTCGAGCATGAGCTTGAAAGCGTCGTAGCTGTGCTTTGAGACCATGCTGTGAACCCATTCCATCAGGTTGAAGAGAGTCATGAAGTCCATTCTGCC
>JASKJN010000010.1 GCA_030153385.1 Archaeoglobaceae archaeon | reverse complement strand
GATAAGCCGATGTATTTAGATCTGAGAAGCCTGATCGAGCTTACCGCCAAGAACAAGAATCTATGGAACACAACCCTTCTGACGATGAACTTCCTATTCGCTGTGATTGAAGAGGCGTATTATCAGTATGGGGATAGATGTGAACTCGTAAAGGCCCTTGCGATGTATGCTACTGAAGATATGAACGACGCACTCGGAGATTTCGCAACGAGGTTTGTAATGGATAGTATCTACACTCCAACGTTGGTTCAGTATGCGGACTTTGGCCTAAGGCTTACTGCAAGGGAATACTTTGAGAATGGGGGAAGATACTACCTGATCTCACCACCCGAGCCAAGACCCGGAAAGGACGGATACTATTACTACATCCACAACATGCAGAAGGTGAAGGTGCCCTTCATAACGATCCTCTCAGATCTCCCGGGTTTGGTTGAGGCTGAGCAGATCGAGAAGGATTTGATGCAGGCAAAAACTCCTCATCCGCTTGATAGAACGTATAGAATAAGCAACACAGGACATCTCGAACTTCCATTCGGCTTGAAGGCTCCAAGCGAGGTCTTCCCGAAGATCGGAGACTGGCTTGATGAAATGCAATCGCTTTACGGATATACCACAACGCCTCACTGAATTGTTTTCCTAATTTTTTAGATTTTTCTAAACTCTGTTAAATTTCGTTTATGGGAGAAACTGACAATGCTTAAATCTCGCCGATATACTCAAGGTCGACAACGTATCTGTTCACATAAGGAGCGAAGCTTCCGCATCTGCGCATGAAAACCGCTTTTACAAGCATTCCATTTTTCATGAAAAGCTCTTCAACCTTTTTATTTAACTGATCTTCGAAGTTCTCGCTTTCGAAGGTATAGTAGTGAATGAAACCGCTTTTTTTAATTTTTCCTTTGAGAAGGTGAACGAAGCTCTCCGCTGAGTATGGCGCGGGCATGAGGATTCGATCGAACTCTCCATCAAGTTTTGGAACTATCTCTGCCACATCTCCTTCCATGAGCACCACATTCTCCACTTTGTTCAGCTTCACATTCTTCCTGAAATATTCAACAGCAATGCTGTTGAGCTCAACACCCACGACTTCTTTTGGTTTTGAAAGCTTCGCAATAACTATTGCAAATGGTCCAACACCCGCAAACATGACCAAAACTCTCTCACCATTTTTTACAAGCCTCGCTATTCTTTCTCTTTCAGTTGAAAGTCTTGAGGAGAAGTAAACCTTTGTTGGATCTACAAGAAATCGACAGCCATGCTCTTTTGCAATTGTCTCCGTTTCCTCACCGTAGACCTTCTCGTATTTCGCAACCCGGTAAACTCCCTCAACCTCTCCAACTTTTCTCAGGATTGTTTTTATGTTCTTGTGCTTCTGCAGTATTGCATTAACTATCAACTCCTTCTTCCCAATGAGTTCTTCCGGTATCTCGATTATCGCTATATTTCCGATTATTTCAAAACTTCTGCGCAGAAGTTTCAGTTCCTCCTCGCTTAGCTTCTCCCTCAGCATTTCCTTTAGGGACACCAAAATGATTTATGCAGACTGCAATAAATCTTTACGATGCTTAGAGGGGTTTACTGCATCACAGATTCGAAGTTTGGAAAACACGAGGAGATGGCAAAGAGAGCTCTCGAATTGGGTGTTAGGATCATACAGCTTAGGGAGAAAAGGATGAAGGATAGAGAGCTACTTTTTACAGCCAAGAGGCTAAGGGAGCTTACGGAAAGCTATAATGCTCTTCTTCTCATAAACGACCGAATCGACATAGCCATTTCATGCGATGCGGATGGCGTGCATTTAGGCCAGGAGGATCTACCTTTGGATATCGCAAGGGAGATCTTCGATGGGATCATAGGTATTTCTGTTCATGACGTTGAAGAGGCTAAGAGGGCTAAGAAAGCGGATTACCTCGGAGCGGGGCCTGTTTTTAAAACAATGACAAAGGAAGACGCTAAGGATCCAATAGGTATAGAAGGGCTAAGAAAAATAGTCTCCGCAACTCATCTGCCTGTTTTTGCGATTGGTGGGATAAGCTTGGATAACGTCAAGCCTGTGCTGGAGACAGGTGTTTCTGGAGTTGCGGTTGTTTCCGCTCTTGTGAATGAAAGGGCAAAAGATTTTATTGATCTCGTAAACAGATATTTGGGGATATGAAACAGCTTTCAGATCTCAAGGGCTACCATATATTCAACCATTCCGCGGTCAAGACCTGTTTATGGCTGAAAAAATCGCTTAAAGACGAGGGTTTCTGCTACAAGCAGAAATTCTACGGTATCCAGTCTCATCGCTGTCTTCAGATGACACCGGCACTAGTCTGCAATCAGTCATGTATCTACTGTTGGCGCCCTCTTGAACTGCTCAAGGACTTCAGAGGTTGGGATGCACCAGAAGAAGAAGCTTAAGGAAGCGGAGAAGCCGAATCAGGTTGCAATAAGTCTAATCGGTGAGCCAACGCTGTACCCGCATCTGCCCGAGCTCATAGAATGCTACAAGAATTTAGGCTTCACAACTTTTCTCGTAACGAATGTACTAAATCGTCCACCGAAAAGCTACTGGGATCGGATTTTGGAGAGCCTAAAATTGCTGGGGGATTCAGAGTCAAGAACAGTGCTACGACTGACACTCATAAAAGGTCTGAACATGGATGAAAAAGCGATTGAGGGTTTTGATAGGCTTATAAGGGTTGCAGAACCTGATTACATCGAGGCAAAGGCTTATATGTTTCTCGGCTATTCAAGGCTCAGACTTAAAGCTGAGAACATGCCAGAACATCGTGATGTTTTGGAATTTAGCAGAATTTTGGCGAGAAGGGGCTACGAGATTTTAGACGAATCTGAGCAGAGCAGGGTATGCCTTCTGAGACTATGAGGGAGTCATGATGAAAATTGAAGATTGCAGAGCAAGGCTTGAGGAACTGGAAAAGGCTCGTGAAGAGCTTTTGAAGATTTCGAGAGAGCTAAGAATTTTGGCTTCAAAGGCCATTGTAGCAATTCATGAGGGCAATTTGGAGCTTGCGGAAGAGAGAATTTCGAAGGGGAAAGAGATACTCTCGAGACTTAATGAATTTCAAAGATTTCCCGAGATATTCTACTCTCTAAGCTTTGAATCGATGCAGGAGTTTGCAGAAGCAGTATTTTTTGAAAAAGCTGTAAAAGAGGACTTTGATTTCACACTCGATTTCGAAATTTCGCATTCCGCTTTCATAACAGGCTTGGCTGATGCCATTGGAGAACTCCGAAGATTTGCACTTTCAAAGATGATCGAAAATGATCTGGAGAAGGCTGAAGAAATCCTCGAAGTCATGGAGAGAATATACTCTGAGCTTCTGTCCTTCGTATCATTCCCCGAAAAGCTCATTCCTAACTTAAGGCAAAAGCTTGATGTCGCAAGAGCAGGAATTGAAAGAACAAAATCTGATTTGATCACCGCAAAGCTTTATGCGAGTTTGGATCGGAATAGATGACACGGACAGCAGAAAGGGGATGTGCACTACGTATCTCGCGCTTATTTTGATCGATAGGCTGAAAGAGGTCGGCGAGGTAGTAGGATTTCCACGGCTTATAAGGCTTAATCCGACGATCCCGTACAAAACGAGGGGCAATGGCGCTGTAAGTTTCCTTGCGGAAATTGACGATCTCGATAAAGCTGTTGAAATTGCTGAGGAGGTTGTTAGAAAATATGCGGAGCTCGACGATCCGAATACGAATCCAGGGGTTGTTTTTGTAGACGAAGCAAAAGTTTCCCTGCTTAGAGAGTTCGCTAGGAGAGCGATAACTGATGTTCTCAGTATCGAGGACGCAATAGATGTCCTGGAAAAGCTCAGGATCGAGCATTTGAAGTTCAAAAACGGTCGGGGGCTGATAGGGGCTTTGGCTTCAGTGGGTGCGGTGCTTGAAGATTTCGTTTACGAGCTTATAGCTTATCGACTGCCTGAAAGAATTGGAAAGCCAAGAGAGTTTGACAAGGAGAGCTTTTACGAGCTTGACTTTCTCTTTTATCCCACGATCTTTGACACAGTGGATTGGTGCAACGATGTCGTTATGGCGGTCCCAGGAACACCCTGCCCTGTCTTATTTGGGCTCAGAGGAGAAGACCCGGACTTGCTTAAAAAAGCTCTTAGCATCATTAAAACAGAGCCATTTGATAGATTTCAAATTTTCCAGACTAATCACGCCACTGACATGCACATAATTTGTGATGAGGAGATAAAAAACTTCAGATCATACAGAGTCGTCGGAAGGCTGATAGAGAAGCCATATGAAATTGTGGGAGGCCACATATTTTTCAAGATCAAAACGAATTCCGGAAACCTGAAGTGCGCAGCCTTTGAACCCACAAAGCAGTTCAGAAACATTATAAGAGCCTTAATTCCAGGGGATTTGGTTGAAGTTTACGGTTCTGTGAAGAACGAAACGCTCAATCTCGAAAAGATCAGAATCCTGGAACTTGAAAAGCAATTCTTACTTTTAAACCCAATCTGTCCGATCTGTGGAAAGAGAATGGAATCCTCTGGCAAAGGGCAGGGTTTCAGATGCAGAAACTGCAAGACGAAGTATTTTGAAAAGATTAAAGTGGAAGTTCCGAGAAAAATTGAAACTGGTTACTATGAAGTCCCACCGTGTGCTAGAAGGCATTTAAGCAAACCACTCATAAGAATGAACGTTTCAGGGAGGCATATCTTCAGATAGCACGTCGAGCATACTGTACATTCCCGGCTTATTCATCTTCGATATCCATTTCACCGCCATAACTGCCCCCTTCGCAAAGCAATCTCTGCTTGTCGCTCTGTGGGTTATTTCAACTCTTTCCCCGTCTCCAAAGAATAACACGGTGTGCTCGCCAACAACATCGCCACCTCGAAGCCCAAATACGCCGATCTCATCTCCTCTTTTACCTTCTCTGCAGAATTTTAGCTCCAACTTTTTACCCTTTTTTGCCAAGAATTCCCTTACTATTTCTGCAGTCTTTATCGCGGTTCCACTTGGAGAATCTTTTTTCATCTTGTGGTGGATCTCGAAGATCTCGATGTCATAGTCGTAAAGGAAAGATACCGCAAATTCAACAATTCTGAAGAATGCATTTACACCCACGCTGAAATTTGGCGAGATCACCGCAGGAATGTTCTTGCATATTTCTTCAAGCTCTCTCTTCTGCTCTTCGTTGAATCCGGTTGTCCCGATTACAAGTTTTACCCCTTTCTTAGCAGCAACTCTTGCATTCTTAAGGCAGGCACTCGGATTAGTGAAGTCAACAAGAACATCCGCAGAGAGCTTTTCGATATCGCTGATTATTTCAACACCTATTTTTCCTATTCCAGCGAGCTCTCCCGCGTCTTTTCCCAGTTCAGCGATATCAAAAGCCTGAGAAACTCTCAATCCCTCGTTAACCGCATGCTTTACAACAAGTCTTCCCATCCTTCCCGCAGCTCCTGCAACTGCAATTTGCATATCTCTGGTTTTCTCCCGGTCTTAAAAAAGTTTGGAATTTTAGATCTTGCAAAATCAAGAGAGTTTTCTGAGTCTATCCCTCGCCTCTTCAATGAAGGAGTTCAGATATCTGGCAACAGCCCTCTTTAGATCCAGGGGGTGCAAGGCTCCGCTTTTGAAGTCCTCTAAAAGAGATTCGAAGCTCTCGTATTCTACATCTCCACCAAACTTTTGGTCACGCTCTATCTTGATTTTGCCAAAAGCGGGAAAGATATAGTGTTTTGCGAGATCTATTATCGGATTTCCTTCCACTACCTTCGACGGACAGAATGCCTTCATGATCTTCTTTTCAACATCTTCAGGTGAATCGCTTATTGAAATGTAATTCCCTTTGGACTTGCTCATCTTCTCCCCATCGAGTCCAGAGATTATCGGTGTGTGAATGCAGATCGGCGCTTTATATCCAAGAGCGGGTAAATTCTCTCTTGCAAGCATGTGGATCTTCCTCTGATCCATTCCACCGACAGCGACATCGATGTTCAGATATGCGATGTCCAGGGATTGCATCAGAGGGTAGATCATCTGAGAAACCATTGGATCTTCTTTTCTCCTGCTAACCTCATCCATACTTCTTCTCGCTCTGTTTAGCGTTGTGATCCTCGCCAATTTAAGGATGTCAAGCATATAATCTTTGTTCAGCTGATAACTGCTCCCAAGAACGAATTTCGCATTCTTTTCGTCGAGTCCAAAGGCTATGAAAGTCTTCATGTTCCTCTCCGCAAGCCTTCTTATTTCCTCAAAGGTTCCCTTTTCGTTTAGATAAGCATGAATGTCCGCGAGGAGGACAACTATCTCGAATCCGATGCTTTGCAAGTCTTTGAGTTTGTTAACTGTAATAAGGTGCCCCAAATGAATTTCGCCACTCGGTTCATAGCCAACATAAGCCCTTGGTCTCTCCTTTTCCTCGAGAAGGGCTCTCAGCTCATCAACCGTGACAACTTCCTCGGTATTCCTCGTTGCAATGGAGATCTTTTTCTCAATATCCATAGCGGAAATTTACATTCGATTTTTAAAGTTCTTGCAAGTAACTAAGTTTTGTATAAATCGCTGATATTTGGAACGCACGAAGAGGCTAGAAAATCGTGGAGCTGAGTCATACGAGTGAAAAATTTTATATTATTCCCATTTCACTGAGTTTTTCAGGCAGATAGACGTCTGTAACATAATCTAGGCCATATTTAGCCAATGCCTGCTGTTCTGACTTCTTATTAAGCTCCAACTGAAGCTTTACTTCCTTCTTCCAGAATTCAGTATCAAATCTCGGATCTGTCAGAATCGCGTTCAGAGCCCTTATGTCCTCATCGCTCAGTTTGTCTGAGGGCAGATCATATTTTACGATATCGGAAGGCGTAACGCCGAGGAACTTCGCTTCCGGTGTCGCCAGATATTCAGAGAGATGTGCGGATTTTATGCTTCCATACGCTATGCTTGCATATATTCTGTAGCTCCAGGGATCTCCATCTGTAAAGACTACAACTGGAATGTTCAGCTCGGTGTTAAGCCTTCTCAAGAGTCGCCTTGTGCTCCTTGCGGGTTGACCTTTAAGGTGTACTATTATCGCATTGAATTTCTCATCAAAGCCATTCTCGATGAGTCTGTCTCTCATACCACCAGTCTCAATGGCTATTGCAAATTTCGCATCGTGCTCCACGAACTCTAGCTTGTCCACGTTTACTGGTATCTGATATCCTCCCTCACCAACGTCATCCTGGCAGTGTATCTCCTTCACCCCCCTTCTCGTCTCTTCCCTGATCCTTATAGGTCCAACTATTGTCGCTCCATCTTCCTCTGGTCGAATGTGGAACTGTTCTCTCTGATAACCTGAAAGTATTTCGAGATCCTCGATCAATCTGTCGCTCTCATCCTGTTCATCGAATTTCGCATATCCCCAGCCTTCAGTAATGTAATAAAGCTCTCTGAGCGTTGAAGACTTGTTCACAGCCAACTGCTCTTTTAAAAATCCTATTACATATGCCATCTTGAGAATTTTGAGTGCACCCTTAATCGTTTTTGCGGAAGTCACCGATTTCCTGTCTCCGTAAACCCATACGCCAGAATCTTCATCAAATTCGATGTTATACTTCGTCCTTGTAGAGATACCAAGTTCTGGAATATTTCCCGCTTTCATCTGCTCGTAGAAATTTTCGAGAATTCCGAGAAGGGAGGAGAGGCATCTCTTCTCAACTTCATTCATAAAAAAACTCTCTCCAGAAATTAAAAAAGTTTTTCTAAAAGAATTTATAGTCCAGGGTATTCGAAATAAGGATGATTTTGCTGACCAACGATGATGGAATATACTCTCAGGGTCTGAGATCCGCTTACTCTGCACTGAACGAGCTCGACGAAGTCGTTGTTGTCGCTCCGATAACGCAGATGAGTGGAGTTGGTAGGAGCATATCCATAATGCGCCCGGTTCGACTTTTCGAGATTGAAATAGACGGTATGAAGGTTTACGCAATAGACGGAACACCTACGGATGCTGTAATCATAGGGATCTACGAGATCATAAAAGAGATTCCTGATCTAACAGTTTGCGGTATCAATTTAGGCGAGAATTTGTCAACTGAAGCGGTTACGACTTCTGGAACTGTTTGTGCAGCTCTTGAGTCTGCAACCCATGGAAGCAAGGCAATAGCGATTTCGATGGAGATGCATGAACTCCAGAAATTTGAGCTCAGCTGTGATTTTGACTTTGAGAATGCAAAGAAAGTTTTGAAATGGATTTCAAGAAAAGTTCTTGACAAAGGACTGCCTGAAAGCGTTGATGTTCTGAATGTTAACGTTCCGAGGAATTTCAATGGCAAGATGGCCATAACAAGGCTTGCAAAAAAGATGTATCAGACAAGGGTTGAGAAAAGGCTTGATCCTAGGGGAAGGGAATACTACTGGATCCATGGGATCGAAATTGAAAATGCTGAACCTGGCACAGACATCCATGCGCTCAGAAACGGATTTGTTTCGATCACACCGATATCCTTAAATGCAACTTCGGATTGCGAGGCTTTAAGGTGTTGGGTGGATGAATGGAAAATATAATGCTTCTAAGCTGGCGCTCAGTCTAATAAAGGATGAGATGACTATTGGAATTGGAAGTGGGAGCACCGTAGAAGTTTTTCTTAACCTCTTGGGGGAGAAGATAAGGAATGAGAGGCTGAGAATATACGGAATTCCGAGTTCATACCAAGCAATGCTCGTCGGGCTTAGAAATGGTATAATACTCACGGATCTTGCGGAGAGACAGCCAGATATTTGCATCGATGGCGCGGATCAGGTCGATTCACAGCTTAACTGCATAAAGGGCGGTGGAGCAGCCTTGACAAGGGAAAAGATCTTGGCTCATGCAAGCGAAAAGGTTTTCATACTAGTGGATGAGTCAAAACTCGTTGAAAAGCTTTCAATGCCAGTTCCCATCGAGGTTTTGCCATTTGCCTACGGATACGTTTTTAAAAAGCTTTCTTCGATCTGCAAGCCCAAGCTGAGAGAAGGAAAAGGAAAGGTTGGCCCATTGATAACAGACAACGGAAATTTCATTATAGACTGCGATTTTGGTGTGCTTAGCGATCCCGAGGCCATTGAGGCGGAGCTGAATTCGATCGCTGGTATAGTTGAAAATGGTGTATTTACCTCGGAACTTATCGATGCGGTCATAGTTGGTAGTGATTCTTCCGCAAAATTCAGAAAACCTGAGTTTCGATAGGATTATAAAATGGGAGTGATTGAAGGGAATAACCGCCCACTTGATCAAAGAGAAGGATTTAATCCAAGCGAGTGCAAAGGAAGTCCTTGAAAAGCCATTTACAAGTAGAAAGATCGACGAAGACAATGTCTACCGAGTTGTCCTTGAGCGGTATTTTCCTCGAATCATTTTTTATAACCTCTAGCAGTTTCGGGACTATTTCGTAGCAAATACATCTGCGTTTCTCCTCTTTACAAACATCGTAAGTTGTCCCGCGTCCGCCATCGGATCCACGACCAGATCGCCGGGATCGGTATATCTCCAGATCATGTTGTGTATAACAAGCGCTGGTGTGACTCCAGGATATTTATTATCACCCTTAGGAGCCATTCCATAACTCTGTCTCGTAAAATCCCAAAGAGTTGTGCTTTCAACGAACGGAATCTCCTCTTCAATATCTCTCGCCGATTCTTTTCTTAATTTTTTCTATTTCTCGCAAAATTAATTCAGTTTCATCCTCGATCTTTTCAGTCTTGGACTTAGAGATAAACAAGTCCAGAAAAATCTAAAAGCTCTCTCCAAGGAACGGTGCATTTCTCTTTATCTCAAAATTTTTCAATATCCTTTCCGCATCTCTTAGCCTCATTATCCCGTCCGAGACAGCTTTAAAAACTCCATTTAGAACGTTTGTTTCCACATTATTTAAAAAAGAGGTCTCCCCTTCTCATTCTAATAACTATTGGGCCATAAACCCTGTCAGTTCTAAAAATAAGCCTGTTTAAGCTTTTATCCTCTGTTCTTCTCGTGGTTGCAAAAATAAAACCCCGGATTAATTTCTTATTTCCGTTGTTACCATTTTCAGCCATCATAAACCCTCCTTATGGCCATAGCTCTTTGAACTTATTGAGAATACTTAAAGGTATACATCCATTTTTTGGATTGAAAAACTCTCTATTTGGGGTTGATTTTTATTCCAATTTTTTAAACCAATTTTTTATTTCTCTATGCTTATCTTTTATCCAGTAAAGGCAAATTTCCTGTTCTTTGATTTCGAACTCAGTATACTCATATAAAAATCCGCTGTGAGCGAAGAAGTTTCTTTCTATATCGCTGCTTCCTTTAGTTCCTTTAATTTCTTTTAGTTTTCCTTTCTCTCCAACCTTTTTGTTCTTCAGCTCCCCCTTTATTTCCGAAATATCCCTCTCAAGGAAGCGCCCATTGACATCTAATCCTACTTTTTTATAAACTTCTGAAAATTTCTCCTTTATCTCATCTGTGCATGGCTCAGACAAAGATTTCTTGAATTCTTGGAAGCTCTTCGCCATTGCCGTGACGTAGAAAACCTCTGAAAGAACGACGAACCTCAGGTTTACTTCTCTCTCCACGACCTCTTTTGCCATCTCAAATATGCTCCTCTCGATGTCATCAATTTTGAATTCGAAGTTTACCAGCTCATAAAAAGCGAGAGGCACGTTGTAGCGGATTGCATTGAAAGCTATCTTTGTTTCTATAAGCAATTTTCTGAAATCAGATTTTGAATTATGGTACTTTTTTCCAATCTCTTCTTTAGCTTTTGCATTTTTGCTGATGATTATTTCGTCCAAATTTGTGTTTTCTGGAAAAGAAAAGAATGCTTTGGCTGGAATTTTATGAAACTCAACTTCTGCAGTTTTTGTAAGATCTCTGATTATGGGCGGATAGGAGACCATTTTAGCTTCAAAATCGCCCCCGTCTTGAAGAATTCTTTCGAGTTTTCTGTATGTTGCGTAACTTCTAACAGCTTCGAGCAAAGCTATGCTGTAAAAGTTTTGGCCAGTGGATGGATCTACAAGAATGCTTTTTGGTCTCTTCTCAAAGATTTTTAGAAAAATCGAAGCTAAAACGTCGTCGAACTTTGCGTAGTATCTTCTTTCTCCATAAATTCCAACTGAAGGTATTTCGAAGATTTCAAAAGATTTAAGCCCCTTCTCTGAGATTTTATCTTTCAGAACTTCGATGCTCCCTATTTCATTCTTTTCTATCAGGCTTTTTGGTGCAAAAAGTACGACTTCTTCATTTCTGAGTTCCCTGAGAACTTCTGAGCAAAAACAACTTTCAACCTCTTTTTCTCCTATTTTGAAATTCACTTTGGAATACTGCTTTGGATCGCCACATATTTGGACGATCATCGCCCGATCAGCACTTCCAAAAATTTTCTTCCATACTCCGTAATCCTGAACTTTGTACCAACTTTCTCTAAAATTCCGTGGGATTCAAGCATTCTCTTCTCTTCATTCGAAAGACTTTCAACATCTTGGAGTGTAAGTGTTACAATTCTTGCCAAGTAGTCTTTTGGATAAGGTAGCGTGGGGATTCTGACTATTTCGTAATCCTTTCTATCCGGGAAAAGAAGACTGTTGAAGTACCTTTCCTTCTCTCTGTAAATTTTTATCTTCTCTTCCTTCTCTTCTACTTTTGCGATCATCCTTATATCTTCTCTCAGCCTCTCAAGGAGTTCGTTTACGACTCTGATATCCTTGCTTACAACATGGTAAACTCCATCAACGCCCATTATCTGCCCGAGCAATGAAAGGGTTATGCACATGTTTTTCCTGCCACCAGCAATGTTAAGAATGATTTTATCGCATCCGTATTTTTCCCTCTCTTCTCTGATAACCTTTGCACATATCGACATGAATCTGAGATTGTCTTCAGTTGTGTTCACATCTTCAAATGGAAGCGTTACTTCATGAACTCTGATTTTTGGATATTTCAGGCTCATTCCCACTCTTATAAGCTCAAATCCAGCCTTTACATCCTCATTTTCGGTAGTTAGAACTACGAGATCATTTACTTTCACACCAATTCCTTCAATAAAGCTTGTTACAACCGGTGGACTTAGGCCGAGAGGAGCTATAACTGCAGTCTTCATTTACCCCACCTTATCTTTTCCTTTTTCGCTCTCTTCTTTCTTTTTCTTCTCGATCTCTTCGATCATGATATAGTATCCAAAGAACCTGTATATCCAGTCCAGATCTTTGCCCTTAATTCTGGGCATCAATTTTGATATGACATCATCTATTACCTTTGAAGATTCGCCTAATCCAGCTCTGTCAACTATTCTCCCATCCACAAAAGCCATCTGCAAACACTCTTTTAATATCACTTCATAGTTTTTTGCTATACGCAGATCATAGCTTGCATACCTTATCGCTTTGGCTACAGCACCGTGAATTCTGCTTTTTATTTCTGGATTGCTGGAGACTCCAAAAAGCTCGCTGTAGAGGTCCTTTGCAGCTTTTTTTGGGTCCATCAAATCACCTTTGCAAATACTATCTTGGCTCTTGCATCTAAATCCTCTCCTCTCTACATGCTCCCTGAACTTTTCAACAAATGCATCTCTCTCCTCTTCTATTTTTTCTAATTTGAAGCCGTTAAAGTTGTATCTGTAGATTTTCAAATCATTTAGAATCATCTGGCCGAATCCTTGTGGCTTAGCGTAACCAATTTTGAATGTGGCATCTTCAAAGCCATAGCCAAGAGAGCAAAGTATGCCCCCCATCTCAACATCGTTTAAATTATGCCCAACTATTTTCGCGCTCAATATAGTGTCTCTTGGTATGCATTCTGCAATTCCAAAAAATTTTGTTTTTAGTGCCCTTCTTATATAAAATTTCACATGGTTTTGTTTTCTGATATTTGGTTGCCATAGTCTCAGAACTTCTTTGAAGACAGTCTTTGGATTAGATGCTTTAATATCGTGAAAGAAAACCTTGGATAGGTATCCTGGGGCACCAAAAAGGTTTGATGTGAGTTTTGAATCGCCAGATAGAGCTAAGAAGTTTGTTGAAACAGCACCTTTAAAGCTCGATGCAGGAATAACAGGAAAACCATTGGAATCTTTAATGTGGACCAACAAGATCTTTCCATCCTGAAACCTCTTTCTTCCACTTCCAACGTGAATCTCGCTTATAGATTTGAATTTTACCTCTATTTCATGAATTGTTTTAACTACTGCTCTACTTTCACAGAATTTTTTCCCTTATATTCACATGCTCTTCTTGTTGAATCTACTCTTAAGAATTCGTAATAGCTCATTTCAGTCCCTCCAGCAGTTTCTGGAAAATTTCATTTATTTTCTCTCCTTCTATTGAGATCTCTGCACCAAAAAAGGCTGGATTTTCTGAGATTTTTGCTGAAACTTCAACACCATTTATTTTCACTTTATTATCTAAAAGCTCAAATTCCACCTTTTCTTCACCATCTGGCCCTAAAAGCCTTTCTACTTCAAATTTACCCTTTGTCGGGCATGAAGGTAGTATAAATCTCAGCTTTTCAATTTTTATCTCTACCTCGCCATATCCCCTGCTTTTGAAGCCAGCTGAACCAACGGAAATCACGTCCTGCAAGAGTATCTTTCTTGTCTGGAAATAATTAGCTCTCGATATGGAACCTATGGCATATACTTTTGGTTAGAAGTAAACCGTATTCCATGCGCCCCACAATAGCTGTTCGATGCTATAATCCTATATGAGCAGTTTGCAAGTACGCAGAAGATGAGATTTAAAAAGAGAAGAAAAAAGTAGTTGTATTGAGCGACCAAGATGCAAAGTCAGCTTCAAAAGCAGAGATGAACTTTCGGATGTGTTAAGAAAGATATATGGCAGCTCAACGATAGTTCACTTTGAAGCTTTAGACACAAAATTTTTAAATTAGTATTTTTTACTTATAAGTGATGATTTCAAAATTTCGAGCTACTTTGGAAACTGTCACACCGCTGTTTTTAGGTGGCTCTAATCCACGAGACCCACGAGACGAGCCAGAGCTAAGGGCAGCATCTTTTCGTGGAGCACTGCGTTTCTGGTTCCGAGCGTTGCTTGGCGGAGTTTTGGGCGATAAGCCAGATGATATCTTTCGCTATGAAAGTCAAGTCTTTGGCAGCACCGAACATGCTTCATCAGTTGTGTTACAATTATCTCACCCTTACCTGAGCAAAGTTAGTTACTCTCAAATTTCTCGTGACCGAAAAGGTCGCGACCGAAAAGGCATTGGTTACCTGTTCTTCGGGGCACGCGGAGTTGGCAGTGAACGAGAGCGTCAAGCCGTTGCAGATGGTCTTCGATTCACTTGCACTATCCGCCAGAGGAATGGAGTTCAGGACGCAAAGGCCTTGCAAGCTGCTTACGCAGCGCTTTGGTTGCTCACACACTTAGGCGGTTTGGGGATGCGGTCGAGGAAAGGAGGTGGGAATTTACAAGTAGTTTCTACCGACTGGAACGAGCCATCGTTACCATCATTGACTGTCCAAGCTCAAACACCAAAGCAACTTCAAGAGACATTGCAAGATGGATTGCACAAGTTGCGAAAATGGGCAGCCGAAACTTTCAACGGTTCATTATCATTGAGTTTTCAAGCAACCCCCTCTTTTGATATCTTGCATCCCAACTATTGCAGAATAAATATCATTAATCACGAATTTAACAACTGGGCAGAAGCTCTTGACACTTTCGGTCAAGTGATGCAGCAATTCCGCAATCGTCGTCAACCTGATTACAGCAATGTGAAAGCCGTCCTTCAAGGTAGCGACGAACTGGAATCCGTTCAGCGGGCTGTCTTCGGCTTGCCTATCGTCTTTTACTTCAGCTCACTTAAAAAGCGTGCGACATTAGAAGGTGAAAAACATAATCGGAGAGCATCCCCGCTTATCGTGCGAGTGACAAAACTTGCTAACGGCAAATTTGTGCTTGTTCTAATCCACTTCCATTCGCAATTTTTGCCTGAAAACGAACGCTTGCAACTACGTTACGATGATCAAAAGGTTTTCACTGAGCAACCGAGCGATAATTTGTTGAATAATTTTCTGAGTCATTTAGAGCATCAGATTGCGCCTTTTTTGGAGGTGAAAAATTGGTGAACGCTCATTGGTGGCAAAGAAAGTTAGTAGCCCTGCTTCACGATCCTCCTGATAAGGTGCTGGACATTCCAGGCCATGAAGAGCGATCTAAGGAGCTTAGGAAATTTGCGTTGCATGGATTACCAGATGTCCAGCCGACAAACATACCATCAAAATGGGTGGATGCTGCTAAACGGGCAGACACCATTGCATCGGCTGCAGATAGGCTGAATTTCCCCAAGGGTACTCTTGCACCCAGCGATTGCATCATCCACCCGCTATCTGCTCAAAAGGCTTCGCTCCATGTTGAATCGCAAAAATCATCCAAGGCTCAAGCCGAAGTTGTCAAGGCTTTAAGCCAAAAAACCAATGACCCGAAAAAGCGTTTTCTGCTCTTCTGGCGATGCTTGGAAGAGGAACTCGCCAAAAATGATGCAAGCGTGCCTTGGAGTTTGCTTCCCGCCGATACCCGCATTCCTGATCATCCACTGCTCCATCATGCCCGTGTTACGAGCGCTTTTGCCAACTGTCCTGAGCCCGCAACACTTGTGTTCACAATCGGACCAGTTCAAAGTTTCATCTCTTCAGCTCGTAAAACCCGTGACCTTTGGATGGGCAGTTTTCTGCTTTCTTACTTAACCTGGCATGCAATCAAGGTTATCGCTGAAAAACTCGGACCTGATCACGTGATCTATCCATCGCTGCTTTACCAACCACTTGTTGATTATTGGTTGTATGAAAAACGAGTGCTATCTGAAAAACCTTCACCAGAACAACTTCGTCTTGCCACTTTACCCAACCGCTTCTTCGCCATCGTGCCAGCTGAACAGGCAGAAGATTTGGCAAAACAAGCAGAAGAAGCGGTACGTAACGAATGGCGACGATTGGCAGAGCAAGTTTGGGAAGAAATTCGCCAAAAAGTTCCTGAATTTGAAGCTTCAAAGACCATTTGGGAGCGTCAATTGGAGCAGTTTCCAGAAGTTTACTGGGCGATTTACAAGTGGGATGAAACCGCTCAAAAAATCGCTGAGCGTTATCAACAACTGACGGGCAGCGATCGATTTGTAAAGTGGCTTAAAGAAGCAAAGGGTGCTTATGAGCCCAATCTTGGTTCTGTCTATGATGCGTGCTATGAATTGACTGAAAAAGCACTGGGGGCACGAAAAGCATTGCGAAATTTCAATGCAATCGAAGAGCCTGCAGGAAAATGCTCAATTTGTGGTGAACGGCAGGTTTTGAGCGATTTAGGAGAGCAGATTGAGCATGACTGGTGGAACAAAGAAAAGGAATTCTGGCAGAAAGTGGCGAAGAACTTCCCTGGTGATATAGCCGCCGATGGTCGTGAAAGGCTATGCGCTATCTGCACGATCAAGCGTTTCGCTGCAAAGTTCGTCTTCGAAAAAGATCTAAATATCCCCACTGAATTCCCATCCACTGACAGCATCGCCGCTGCCAATTTTGTGGAAACGCTATTTGAGAGATGGAAATATGCAAAAGCATTTGTTGCTGAATTGCTGGAAAGGATCGACAAAAACAAAGATCTGGAAAAGATTGCTCGCGGAGGCATGGATATTCCTAAGTTGAAGAAAACAGCAGTAGATGGAGTGGCAGAAAAGCTGTTGGAATTCGATGGTGAATGGTTGTTCACCGAAAGTTATGATCCAGAGCGCCTTAAACGAGTGCATGGCATCGGGTTGAGAAAAGAGGGGGCAGAAGGACTAAAAGAGATTTTACGAAAGCTTTACGAAGCCGTCGGAATTCAACCAACCGATTACTACGCTGTTCTATTCATGGATGGTGACGAGATGGGTAAATGGCTGAGTGGAACGCATGAGGGCTTACCCAAATTCGCCGAAATTTTGCACGCAGAGGTTCGTGAACAACTTGCTCACGACTCTCAACGGCAACAAATGCTTGAAACAAGACGGTTGATGTCGCCTTCCCTTCACGCATCCATAAGTATGGCACTTGCTAACTTCGCTCTGAACTTTGTGCCGTTCGTCGTTGAGGAACTTTATGCTGGAAGGCTCGTTTATGCTGGCGGGGATGATGTGCTCGCTCTCTTACCCCTTAGGGATGCATTGCCTGCTGCTCACAAATTGCGAGCGTTGTTCTCAGGTGAAGCGGAATTGCGAGACAAAGACGTCTTTGTAGAGCTTGGTGGTCAAAAGTGGACAGGTTGGGTGGACTGGCAAGGAAGGCAGTTGCTCACAATGGGAAACAGAGCAACAGCCAGTGTTGGCATTGTTGTCGCCCACCGCTTGCACCCGCTTCATGATGTGCTCCGTCAAGGACAAGAGGCTGAGAAAAATGCCAAAAAACACTATGGTCGCAACGCCATTTGCATAAGATGGCTCAAGCGCTCAGGAGAGCAAGTGCAGATGGGTGCAAAGTTTTCTTATCCTGAACAAGGTATCAATGACACCCTGCAATTGTTGCTGGATTTTGCGGAATTGATGCGAGATAAAATTGCACGTGGGTTTGCAAGTGACTTGATGAGAGAATCGTTTATGTTGGCAGAATTGGAGAGAAAGGCCCAAGAAGCAGAAATCAAGCGTTTACTTTTGAGACGGAAGAAACCAGGCCTTTCCGAAAAAGAAGCTGAAGACTGGGCAAAGAAACTTGCTTGCCTTGCAAATGCTCTTGACACCCATGCTGACAGTAAAGATCCCTTTGATATGACACGTCCACAGGCAGGTATTGTGGAGTTGGCGAAATGGCTAACCTTCCTGCGGTTTTTGGCAGGTGGTGAGTATGGATCAAGCGGAACTTAATAGGGTTTTAAGAAGTCTTGCTGAAAGATACGCTCAGTTGGCAAAGGAGTATCTGGGCGAAAATCTTGTCTCTATTGCTCTTTTCGGCTCAGTTGCGAGAGGTGAGGCGACGACGAAGTCAGACATTGATTTACTCATAGTTTGCAAGGAGTTGCCCAAAGGAATGTTCAAGCGCCACGCTTTGCTTGAGCCAATAAGGGAGAAACTCCAAAGCGAATTGGAAAGGCTTTGGAAACAGGGAATTTACGCTGACTTCACCGAACTTGTTTACACGAAGGATGAAGCTGATAAGTTCCGCTGGGTTTACCTTGACATGCTTGAAGATGCGGTGCTACTTTATGATGACGGCTTTTTACGTGGAGTTTTTGAAAGGCTGCAGAAGCGGTTGAAAGAACTTGGAGCGCAAAGAAAGATGATCGGCAAAATCCGCTACTACGACCTTAAACCAGATTTGAAAGCAGGGGAGGTGATTGAACTTTGAAGAACAAGGAAAATGCTCAACTCATGCTTCAGCGTGCAGAAGTTATCCTTGATGAAGCGAGGAATTTTAGAAAGAGGGGCATTTGGAACTTGGTTATGAGACGTTGCCAAGAAGCGGTTGAGCTGGCATTGAAAAGTGCGTTGATTTTTGTCGGCATCCAACCGCCTCGAATCCATGACGTTGGACCAACGCTGAAGGAGCACGCTGAAAAGTTTCCACCAGATTTCAGGAAGTTCATACCCCAACTTGCTTCCATATCTCGTGCTTTGAGGGCTGAGAGGGAGTTGAGTTTTTACGGAGATGAAGAGAGCGGAGTTCCGCCAGAAACGCTTTACAGCGCTGATGACGCCGATGAAGCACTTAAGAAAGCTGAGTTCGTATTAGAAAAATGTCATTCTCTTTTGAGGGGTGAGCAAAGTGCAGATTGCAATTAAGCCTGTAGATGTTTGGCTTTTTCGTGATGGAAAGCCTTTTAATGCTAAAGAAGACCACATTGCTGGTTCTATCTTTCCTCCTTCCCCCTTTACGCTCCAAGGCGCTATCCGTACAAGGGTGCTTGTTGATAAAGGCATCATCCAACGGAATTCGCTCTGCTTGGCAAACCTGACCCCGATGTCGGTTATGGCGACAACTTCGGAAAGTTACGACTTTGCGGACCATTGTTGATGCGCTACAAAGATGGCAAGTGGGAACGGCTAATCCCGATGCCTGCCGATGTCATGGAAGTGGCACTCGTATGCCGATCATGTGGGCACAAAAATCCGCCTAAAACAAAGTCCTGTAAGAAGTGCGGTGCAGAGTTCGTATGGTCTAATGATGAATCTACTCGTCCTAAGGTTGAGTTCGGATTGTTGCACCCCGAAGATTTACCTTTTGCAACGAATTTGCCGAAAGGCTTGAAACTTCTTTGGATGCAAACGGATCACCGTATTAAGGAGGCGGAGGGTTGGTTACCAGAAAGTGAGTGGATGCGTTACTTACAAGGTCAGCCACCAAACCAAGTTGTCTCGTCAAGCGAGTTATTCACATTTGAGCCACGCTTTGGCATCGCTATTGGAGAGAGAGGCACAACGCAAGAGGGAATGCTTTATCAGGCAAAATTCGTTCGGCTCAAAGATGATGTGGCACTCTGGGCGGAAGTAAATGGCGTGCAAATGACTGAGAAAGGCTTCCTGAGGTTTGGTGGTGAAGGTAAGGCAGCGACTTACGAGGTTATTCACCCACTGCCACCAATCGCACAATTCAACGTGAAACGCTTCAAAGTCGTGCTCTTGACACCTGCTTGGTTCTCCGGCGGCTGGCAGCCAAAGGATGGTGACTGGTCAAAGATTTTTAATGCACCGGTTCGCCTTATTGGAGCCGCCATTCCTCGTGCTCAACGCTTTGGCGGCTTTGACGTTGCTAAGAAAATTCCCAAACCAATGCGCTCGTTTGTTCCAGCTGGTGCCGTCTATTTCTTTGAAGCTGATGAACCCATTACATTTGCCGATGACTTTGCCTTCACAGAAACGCCAGATGAAGTAAGACAGCAAAACGGTGGCGCTAATGCTTGGGCGCAAATTGGTTTGGGTGTTGCTTTGATCGGTTTATGGTGAGGTGGTATAGATGTTTGAAAAAGCGGCAATTTTGTTTATGTATTGCGAAACGCCTATCCATGCAGGGGCAGGTACAAGTTTGAGTATTGTAGATTTGCCAATCCAAAGGGAGCGCATCACGGGATTGCCAATTGTTCAAGCATCCAGCCTAAAGGGAGTTTTGCGGAAGGAAACTTTGAGCATTCTGAAACGAAAACGAGATGCAACGGCTGAGGAGAAAGTCAAAGTTCTGTTCGGACCCGAGACAGAGAAAGCCAGTGAGCATACTGGATGTGTCAGCCCTCATGATGCCCGCTTGCTGCTGTTCCCTGTCCGTTCACTTGTCGGCGTCTTCGCATGGACAACTTGCCCATTGGTGTTGGAAAGGCTCAAGCGTGAGATGACTGCTGCCGGGTTTAAAGTGGACTGGAACGTACCGAAAGTAGATAACAACCAAGCTCTCATTGCCAGTGATAACACAATAGTTGCCAATGGCAAAGTAGTGCTGGAAGAGTTTGCCTTCGATGCAGAGGTTGACAAAAATGTGGAAAAGATTGCCAAATGGCTTGCAGATAACGCTTTCCCACAAAGCGATGAATACAAGCCCTTCCGCGAATGGCTTCCCGAACGCTTCGTCATACTGCCTGACGATGCCTTTCGTGATTTCACACAGTTGGCGACGGAGATACAGACCCGTGTGCAATTAGATAAAGAAACCAAGAGCGTTGCTGAAGGTCCGTGGATTGAAGAGCACTTACCCAGCGAAACCCTCCTTTACGCTCCCATCTTCATTAGCAAACCGTTAGCACCAAAGGATATAGTGCCCGACGAATTCAAAGAAAACGGCAAACCGTCTGCACAGAAAGTGTTGGAGTTCCTTGAGGGATTGACGAAGAGGTGTGATGAAGAACCCTATCTTGACCGCCTACAAATCGGCGGCGATGAAACGATCGGACGAGGCATCGTGAAGGTTCGGTTGAATGTTCCTTCAATTGTGAGGAGGTGAACATCATGCCATCTGCCTTGAGAACACTAGAGCAGGAGCGAGCAAAGTATGCATGGGAATGTGTTCAGCAATGTCTTGACCACGCTATTAAGCAATTAAAGATGGCGATCGAAAAAGAGCAAGACCAAAGACGCAAGAAGGAATTGGCAAAACGCCTGCAAAATCTTCAAAAGAGTGGGGACGAGTGGAAAGGCAAATACGGCTCAGTGGTGCGCAGACTCCCTTCCTACATTCTTACCAATGGCTTGGGGCAGACGCTGGCATTTCTGAAAGCGAAGGGAAAGGGGGAACCTGATAGCGAGCATGAAATCCTTTACCAGCATCTTGCGGGTTGGTTGCAAAAGCAACTCAGCATCAACGGTGACTTTCTGGACTGGCTCGTCAAAACCGCTACAAGCCAGCAATATCGTTTGGCGACGATGGAAGCTTTGGCGCTACTTCAATGGCTCAAGCGTTTCGTCGAAGCGGAACTGCCGAAGGGGAGTGAAGAATGATGGAAAAGAGAAAACAGCGGGGAACACGAAGACAAGGGGAACCAGAAAAACTCGTGCCTTTGCCTCGTGAGGTGATTCAAGTATCGGCCAACGGCAATCTCTGCGATAACATTGGGCTGTGGTTGGATCGCTTTCTGCCTGTCAATTCACGGACTTGGGAACTCACACAAGATGCCAAGCGCCGCAAACGGATAATGCAGCTGGCCCAAGAACCTTACTTGCAAGAGTACGTTGATGCTTTAAAACAGCGTCACGAAGCGATGCTACAGTGGTTTGAGAGACAGGGTTTTGTTATGAAACGCATTGAAGCCAAACCTTTTTGGCGTTTTGTCGTTGGATTAGGAGCAGCGCATGTGTTGGAGACAAGCATCACCTTGCATCGCCTGTTTGGTTTGCCAATCATCCCTGGTAGCGCTTTGAAAGGCGCAGCACGGGCTTATGCTCTTTTTGAACTGGCACAGGAGTTGGGCATTCCAATGTTCTCTCCCGCTGAAGCGGCAAAAATGGAGGCAAACAAAAAACCCACGCCACTGGCTGAGTTTGAAGCGTTGCTTTTGAACCTTGAGGATGAAAATCAACAATCAAAATTACATAAACAATTGCTCAAAAACCAATCCTTACCTCAAGATGCACAGATAAGATCTCTGAGCCTTGAAGAGTTTAAGGAAAAATGTCGGCCATTTGTGAAAGTTTTTGGGACGACAAAGCAGGCAGGTGGTGTTATTTTTCTGGATGCTATCCCGACTGAGACACCAAAGTTCCAACTGGACATCATGAACCCGCATTACCCGAATTATTATCGCACGAAAGGCGAGACACCCCCCGCTGATTGGGAATCACCCAATCCCGTATTTTTCCTGACGGTGAGCGAAACGCCCTATTTGTTCGCCATCGCTGCACGCACCAAACAAGCTGATGACTTGCTTGATGACGCCGAAAGGTGGCTAAAGAGCGCATTAAGCGATTTAGGCATTGGCGCTAAGACGAGTGCTGATTACGGCTACTGGGAGGTGTAAGCCATGAAGGTGTTAACTTTTCTTGGCACGGGAAGATATGAGCCAGTAACTTACGTCTGGCGGGATGAACGAGGAGAACGCTCTTACACATCTCATCTTTTCCCTGAAGCCGTTGCTCGCATTTTTAAGCCTGAGAAGGTGCTGGTTTTCGTAACACCGCAGGCAAAGACGCATGAACATTTTCAAGTACTCTCTCAGCAATTGGGTGACCTGCTACAGCCTGTGGACATCCCTGAAGGTAAGTCTGAAGCGGAACTTTGGGAAATTTTTGACCACGTGGCAGCATCGGTTGAGGAGAACGATGCGGTGCTTTTAGACATCACCCATGCTTTCCGCTCTATCCCAATGATCGTTTTCGCCGTTGCTGCTTACCTCAGGCGAACGAAAAGCGTAACGATTGAACGCATAATCTATGGCGCTTACGAGGCACGGGAAAATGGTAAAGCTCCAATCTTTGATCTTACACCGCTTTTAGATCTGCTTGACTGGCTCAATGGGGCGGAGTTTTTCCTTCAGCGCAGCGATGCAACCTTGCTTGCAGATCGATTGCGAAGCATCCACCAGCAGGCATGGAAAACGCAAGCAAGCAGCGATTTGCCGAAGCAGTTAAAGTCTGTTGCTAAAAAGTTAGAAAATCTTTCTCAGGCTCTGCATCTTGCCCATCCACGTGATGTTATGCACTTTGCTGATGAATTGAAGTCAAAGCTGAAAGAAACAACTTCAGAAGTTCAGCGATGGGCTAAACCGTTTGCTGTCATCTTGGAGCAGGTTCGTTCAGAAGTTGCAAGATTCGCTTACGATGAACCCGAACGCTTAGATCGTGAAAACTGCCAGAAGCAACTGATGATAATTGAGCACCTCGTTGAGAAAGGTTTGCTTGTTCAGGCGATTTTGCTGGCGAGAGAGTGGGTTGTTAGCTGGGTCATATTGCAGAAAGGCGATTTCGATTGGCTTAACAGAGATCATCGTCAAGAAGTGGAAAAGGCACTCGGCGCAGCTGGTCAGAGAGTTCAACAGAATCCAGCGGAAGTGCCAGTATGGTTTGAGAAGTTGCCCAAGAGCGATGATGTTGCTGAATTGTGGAGCCAAATATCTCAGCTTCGTAATGACTTAGCCCATTGCGGGATGAGCAGGCATGCTGTAGACGTTAAAAGAATTAAGCAGGAAGATGCAAAAGAAATCTTGCAGCAGTTAAAGGAACTGATAAAAAGTGTGCAGTAAAGTCACTTAGACATTTGAGTCTTAATAATCACAGAAAAATTTAAAATAAGTTTTGCAAGTCAGGGCTCTTTGTTATATTACACAAAGTTTTTTAATTTAACAAATAATCTAAAAGCAGTAAAATTTGGGTAGATTCTGGTCGAGGTAAAGTTTCATGGGAGAGGAAGAGCAGGGTGCAGTTACAGCAAGCTTCTTGGCAATAGCTGGCTTTAAAGAAGGCTATTACACGCTTTCGTTTTCTGTGCATGAGTCAATAGTTTTTAGGTATGAGATCTTACTATCCAAGAGTGTTGATAAAGAAGCGAAGAACTATGTCGCAACCATGGTTCTTTGGTTGGGCTTGCAAGGAAGGATTTTGATCCTTTCAATACCATTTTGATCTGATTTCAACCTTTTACCATTGTTACGTGAATGGATGTACGTTTACACTTTCAATCCCCGTTTTCAGGGGTCTTACTTTGCTAGGAAGACGACGTTGTTTACACGAGCTACAGCTATCCATTGGAAGGTGTCAAAGAATTGGACTGGCGTGGGAGATGGGAATTTGAAGTATACATAAATCCATATGAACCAAGCCTTCCAGATCCGCTTTCAAATTACTTTTCTGGAAATAAGGCAATTCCCTTCAGAATTCCAGTTCTAAAAGCTACTCCGCCAGAGAGCAAGGTTCAGCTTTTAGATTTTGTTGGTTACGAAGCTAATGGGGAAGTGGTGATCGGATGCCGAAAGTGAAGCTTCTGATGCCAGCAGATTCAACCTTTCTAAGCTCTGTGATTTACGAAGGATTGCTTTATCTCATTCATAAGGATCATGCACAGCGATTTGATTTAAGAGAGATAGATTTCAAGCCTAATTTCCTTTCGAAAGCTTACTCTGAGCTGGAATATGAGAAGATCGAAAACGTTCGCATTGCAATGGCTGGAAATGACAATCTTAATTCCAAGCTCTTTGAAAAACTTGGATCAAACTTGAAGAGCAGAAAAACTTTTTACGATCTGATCAAGATGCTGAAAGACAATTCTGGCATAATCAGAGAGAAAGAGCTTGTCGAGCTACAGTTTAGGATTTTTGGTAAAGACAATTTACTTGATTTAAAAAGAAAGAGCGAAGGAATAGCTGCTCCACAGCTGTTTAAGATAGACAGATATACTGGCTTCTCTTCTCTTGAAACGCCATACACATCCAAGCAGTTAACCTTCTACATTTCTCCAGAAGTTGCTCTAATATCTCTCCTTGGTATTTATTCTTCTTTCATTCTCAACGTCCGACAGCAGGATCAGAACTATAATTATTTCCTCTTCTTCTCCCCAGATGAAGTTCTAAAACTGCTCGTTGAAGGAAGCAAGGACTTGGTTGACAGGTATTTCAAGCTCAAAAAAATTGCAACGGATGAGTTGAGAAAAATAATCGAAAAATATCCGCTAAATGAGCTTATGGCAATCGAGTTAGCAACAAATCTTGAAATTAGAAGACTGATGGATTCTGAAAATCTCGATAAATTTTCTCTGTTTCTATTCAAGATAGCCCCAGAAGGTCAGACCTACAAAATATACGAAACGATACCGCTGGAGATTTACGAAAGCATTTCTTTTTACGAAATTGCGGGAAAATACTTCAAAGATGCGGATAAGTTTATAGAGAATCTGTCTGATGCGTTATCTCCAGATAAAATCCTCATGGAAGCTCTATCGTCGCTCAACAAAAGAAACAGATACAGCGAGGCGGAAAATGTTCTCTCAGCAGTTCAGAGCTTATACAGATTCGTCATGCTTGGTGATGCTCAGGGATTCTTCGGATTTCTTAGAGGGCTTGAAGAAGCTCGAAGAAAACTCGAGAACAGTAAAGATAAAAGAGAAACTCATAGAGCAGGAAGATATAGGCGTATACTGGCGAGGTTTTGAATATGTTGTTGGAACGTCTTGACGAAGTTTCGAAGAAATGGTTTAAGGGCAAGCCAAGACCTTTCGTAGAGCATGCGATCAACGAAATTGAAAGGAATTGGGATAGTAAGAATTTCTTTGTTGTAGAAGCTCCAACGGGATATGGGAAGTCCACGATCTCAGCAACTATAGCTCTAAACTCTCTTGTTAATGACTTTAAATGCATAGTTGCATTCCCGCTTAGAACGCTGATCGAAGATCAGTTTGCAAAGTTTGAAAAGCTTTTAGATAGCAAAGCGACGAAAGAAATTTTGGGAAAGAGGTACATGCACAATCCCGACTCGCCATACCTTATAAAACCGATAACGCTCACAACTGTTGATACCTTGGCTTTGAACATCTTTGGAATACCTCCAGAAACGATTGAAAAGGTTGCTGAAGAAAGAAGCCTGGGTCATTACTTCTTTTCTTGGGCTTCTGTTTTGCTTTCAAATCTTGTTCTCGATGAAGTGCACTTGCTTGCAGATTCAACAAAGTCTCTCAGCTTTCTCGCATCGCTGATGAAGATCTCCAGGGATTTTGAGCAAAGAGCGGTATTCATGTCTGCAACATTGCCAGATGCGCTGAAGAAAAGGCTTGAAGAAGTTGGAAGAGAGAAGATTGAATTCGTTGAGTTCGATGAAAGGCATGATCCAGATTTCTGCAGTGAAAGGATGAGCAAGAAATACGAGATCCGCGTTGAAGACTGCAAAGATGATAAATACGGGAAAATAATGGGTTGGATAAAGAGTTCGGAGTTTTCAAGAGTCTTAATAGTTTTCAACACCGTAGCAGATGCCATAGAATTTTACCGAGAGAACTTGGACGATCTTAAAAATGTCTCCAAGAACACCCTTCTAATACATTCTCGCTTTACTGAAAGGGACAGGGAAAGAAAGATTGAGGAGATTAGGAAGTTGCAGAAAGAGAGGGATTTTGTGATAGTCTCGACGCAGGTTATAGAGGCGGGAGTAGATTTATCTTCGGATCTGATGATAACTGAAATTTCTCCAGCAAATTCCATGATCCAGCGATTTGGAAGGTTTTTACGCTTCTTCGATGAAAAAGAAGGAAGAATTCACGTCTGGTTTGAGGAAGATTTTAATTCGGAGTATTACACAGTATACGATGCTGAGTTGACAAAGAAAACTCTTACATGGCTTCATGACAATCCCAAGATGAACGTCCATCTTCCCATAGGTGATAATGGATTCTCAGCAATGATAAATTCAGTTTACAGGCCAGAAGACTTTGAATTTGACCTAAGAATTATTGAAAGTTTTGAAAGAATCTTCCTTAACCTTGAAACTGCTCCGAAGAAAGCTTTGGGTTTGCTTTTTAAGATGGGTGGAAGCTTTGTCAGAGAAGGACTTCAGATACCCGTGAGCTTTTTGAAAAGAGAAGAGATATCGGAAGTCAGCACTTCAGAGTTTTCGAGGAATTTTGTGGTTTCTATGGCTTACGAAACATTTCTGAAAATAATACCATCGCTGAGCGGTGCAGTAAGCGAGAGAATGCAGTTTATGGGTAAAGAAGAGCTGAAGTTTCTCCATCGCAATACGGAAGCTGAAAAGCTTCTGGAATTCATGCTCAGAAAAAGAGTGATCGCTTTTCTTGTTGATGCCAGCTACAGTTCTGAATTTGGACTGGTGGTGAAATGATATACGCAAGGAAAAGCGAAGAATTTGAGCAGAGCCTTGAAGAGCATATCGAAGAATGTTTGAAGTCGTTGGAAGAGCTAAAGAATACGAGATTTTGGCGAATAGTTTCAAAAGCCGAATTAGACCTCAAAGTTGCTACGATTTTCCACGATTCCGGAAAAATATTCTACCAAAACAATTTAAAGAAGGGTAAGCTAAGCTTTTCGGGTCATGAAGTTTTTTCAGCCTATATATTGGATAGGTTTATATGGCACTATGGAAAATTTGAGAAAAATTTGAGAATTTCAGATCTTCTTTCAGCAGCTGCAGTTCTTTACCACCACCATGCCATGGGTGTGAAGAGTAGGCTTAACAATCTGAAAAGACTTGAGCTGAAGTTTTCCAAGCAAGAAGAATTTAAGAAAATTCTGGCAGAACATGAAGAAATAATGCTGAAAAATCTCGAATTTCTTGGACTAGAAGGTGTTGAGAGAGCTTTGAAATGTGTGAATTCGGATCTCGAGAAATTTGTCGTAGAGGGAAGGGTAAAAAGTTCTAAAATGATTTTCGAGTTCGAAGGATTAAACAAGGGGTTAAACAAACGAATATGGGACAAATTTCAGAAAGATGCGAATTTTAGGAAGATGATGGTCGCAACTACAACAGCACTTGTTGTTTGCGATTATAGAGGGGCGAAGGGGAAGAAAACGGAGTTCAGCAAGGTAGTTGATGAGTTCGTCGAACTTTATAGAGTTTAGCTTATGCTTCATCTCGTTGTTTACGATATAACAGATGATGGAAATCGCACGAGACTTTCAAAGCTTCTTGAAAAATTTGGACTTACAAGAGTTCAGTATTCTGCTTTTCGTGGAGAATTGAATCCGAATGATAGAGATGTTCTTGCGAGACAGGTTTTGAAGTTTATCAAGGATGAACACGACTGCATCTTCATAATTCCGCTCTGCCAGCGATGCTCCTCATCTGCGATCGTGATAAGCAATACTGGAGTTGAGCTTGTTAAAGAGAAAAAGCTCGAAATACTTTAGCAGAACCTTTGCATCTCGCAGTATCCGCACTTTTTTGATTTGATAACTGTGGGATATTTTTCAGTTTCCAGCAGCAGCCATATCTGCTCAAGAACTCTTTCAAGATTCTTTTTGTCTTCTGGCGTTATTGGAATTTCCTTAAGCTTTCCGTTTAAGAATATGCATGCCTTCTTGACGATCTTATCAAACTTTTCTTCGACAAGAAGGCTGTAGGCTGTCATCTGCATTTTCCAAGCGTATGAGATCGAGCTGAACTTTGAGAGCTTAACATCTACGGGCAAAAGCTCTTCGGCAACTATTAAGGCATCAAGAATACCTTTCAGCCCGTATTTTTCGCTTTCAAGTGGAACGTTTTTCAAAAGCTTTCCTCCAAGTTTTTCAGCAATTTTTTCAAGCTTCTCCAAAGCTTTCTCCTGCTCTACCTTTCCTTCTTCCATCTTTGGCTTCGTAATTCTGAAGCCAGCGATCTTCATGAAGTAAACCTTTCTTGGGCAGTACAGAAACTGCACGACATCGCTCACATCAAGCTTACCATTTCTGTGTAAAAGCTTCATACGTGCCATCGCCTCTCAGATATGAGGCAATCTCTCGAGCTTGGCTTAGGATCACAGCAGAAATGGACATATTCCTTCCTTTATACTGCGTTTTGGTGTCTAGCTTCTCCATAACTTCTGAAATTAGCTTCTTTTTGGCTTCATCCTTCAGCATGCAGACAAAGTTCTCTATTCTGCAATCTTCTGGCTTCACTTTAGACAGCGTTACAAGCTTTAGGACGCTTCTGTCCACTACAACCTGCCTAAAGCATTCCATGAGATCTATCGAAATCGAAGTCCTTCCTGACCTGTCTGCATGCAGGAATCCAGCGTAAGGATCGAGCCCAGCAAGCTCAACTGCTTTAAGACATTCCGCATGCAAAATTGCGTAGCCATAGTTCAGCATTGCGTTGACAATGTCGTGTGCAAATCTCGGGCTATAATCGCCTCTCCTTCCATAGAAAAGGTATTCTTGTGGAATGATTGAAGCTATTGCATTCCAGTAGATTTCTGAAGCAACTCCTTCAATTCCAAGGATCTCATCCCGAACATCATCAATTTTATTGCCATCAATTGAATTAAGAGCGACAATTTTTTCTTCTATCGCTTCTTTTGCTTTAACAAGCTTTTCAGCTAACGTTGGATTACTTTCTCTTCTTGCTTTTGCCAGATTAAGCAAAAAGTTGCTCTGATTCTTCAACTTTGCTTTAACAAATTCTTTCGCAATAAAAACTCCTCTGCTGTCGTAGTAAGCAAGGTATTGCTCTCTGCGGGTTTTTACAGTTCCGATGAGCGGATGGCTAAGCCTTCCAACGATCTCATTACCGCTTAAAATAACAACGTCAACACCGTTTTCTGCAAGCAATCTTAGAGCGTCGCTGCTTATCGCAGACTTTCCAGCAATTATAAGCTGTTTCAGCTCTTCTGCTTTTATCTTTCTGAGAACTTGCTTCTTTTCTTTAACCACTATCATTCCATTCTCGACTCCAACAAATTTTCCGAATCCGTCAATTATAAGCCTCATAGGCACAAATCTTTGAAAAGGCAGAACTTGCTGCAGTTCTCAGCCTTTCCTGGATCGAGCTCCTTGAAAACGATCTCAGCCTTTCCGTCTCTTTCTTCTATCCATCTGCTGCGGAGATTTGCGTCTATGTAGTGCAGATCCTTTTTTATTGTCAGGCTATCTCCAAAATTCAATGTCACAACGCAGCCAATATCGATTGGTGTCTCGTAAATGCTCTCCATGACAAGTGCGTAGCCTGTTGTGTACATTCTCCCCTTAACTTCTCCAACCTTCAAATCGAAGACGATGTTGTGCAGGTAATCGTAGCAATCGACAGCAATTATGTCGCTGCAGCCAAGAAGCGAACCATCAAGCCTGTGCTCAACAAGAAAGGGCATTGAGGTCAGAACCACATCTTCTTCGCTTGCATAGGGTTGCTCAGCTCTCGCCTTTAAAAATGCGGATTTGCAAGCTGTAATCGTGTAATCCCAGACAAGCTTTACTGCTTTATTTACTCTTTCATCTCCGCATTCAAAAGGTTTTGCATCGAAGTTTAGCTTCTTGGCTTCCCTTATTGCACCAGCTACCGCATTGTGAACGGCTTTTCCAAGCGACAGCGGGAATAGCTCTTCTCCTTTAACCTTTTCAACCATTGTGAAGTAAACATCCCTCCCGCTTGAGCAATAATTTCCGCATATCAGATACATTGGAAGCTTGACATCGTAGTAATGCTTTAGAGGAGGAGAATGCCAGTTCCAGCCACGAAGTTCTTCAGGAACTGGATTCAGCCTTGAAGCCGGGCGAAGGTTTAGAGTGAGATACTTCAGTTCAACCTCGTTGAGGTAGTACACCATAGTTTTTATTAATTTTGATAGACTTAAGCTTTTCCTATGGATCTTGTGGAGCCATTGAGAATTACCTTTCCAACAGTAAGCTCTTCGATGCATCAAAGAGTATCAACCAAAAAAAAGAAGATTTTATCTTCTAAGCAGGTAAGCCACTACAATCAATCCGGCTACTGCAAATATTGCCTCAAAGCCAGGTGTTGGCTTTGGAGTTACTACAGGAGTGGGTGTTGGAGTTTCTTTAATTGGTGTAGTTGCGGGTGTTGCAGTTGGAGTTACAGCTTCTCCAGATTCAGCAACAACAGCAAAGATCGAAAATCCCGGAACTTCCGCTTCATAGTACACATATACTTGATCCTCCGAGATCTTAACAGTTGCAAGAATTTCCCAGTCTTCGTGATATCTTGCAAGCCTTATTTTCTCCGCATCTACATTGTTCTCAATTATCCAAGACTTCTCCACTCTAAAGCTTATCTTTCCTTCAACCTTCAAGGTGTCATCTGAAATCGGAGAGATATCGTAGCAGGCGTAAACAAGTCCCGGAGCTCTCTTCACTTCCTCTGGAATTTCTTCAAGCTTTGAAATCACAATCTGAACGTTCTTCGCAATTTCTTTTGGTTTTAGAGTCAATGTCATTTCCTTCAGATGCTGTACAGTAACACTTTCTCCCGGCTTTATCTCAACGAAATGCTGGATAGTCAGATTTATGGCTTTACTGCATGGACACTCCCCTTTGCATGCAACAAAAACTCCACTCCTCCAAGCCTCGCACAGGTTTGAATACGTTCTTCCATCAACTCCACAAACTGGATTGTAAACTGCCGGACAGAGCTCTGGCCTTGGAGGCCTGATTTTGGCCATTTGCTCAATTTCGCATACGTTGTTTATGCAGATATTTTCTGGAATTTTTAAGCCTGCGCCAGTTTTTATCTGCCTCTCAACTCTCTCCTTTATCCTCTCTTTTATGTCTTCTAATGATTTTCTCAACTCTTCTGCAATCTCTTTTGCTTCAATATACCTATTGAACTTCTTGTCTTGGATCACAACTATTGGATACTCAAATCCAGCTCTTTCTCTTGTTATTACGTATCCATAAATTGTGCTGTCTACCCTAACTTCATTTACCGGTTCTACTGGTTCCAATTTAGGCTTACCGTCATAGTTAAGCAACAGTAGGCAAGATTTGGAATCTGTTGCTTGGGACAACTGGATACCATCTTGCTTCTGCCTGTATGATCACGTCTACTGGGTTTGCTTCCGCTGTAGCTGCTACTGGTTCCAATGCTGGAAATGCAGCTGCAGCTAGCTTGGCAGCCTTTTCTATCACTTGATTCGTGCTCACATTGAAACCTTCTCCTACAGAATAGAAAGCAACAAGCTTTCCTTCAAACTTCTCAGGATTCTTTCTTATCTCCTCTATGCTGACAAATTCGGCTTTTGGAATTCTCTCAATTTCCAGAACAAAGAATCTTTCCTTTTCTGGTGCAATAATATCGATTGCCTTAGCAGGTATGAAAGCTTTTAAGGCACGGGCTGTTGGAAGATCTATCAAAACTCCTTTAACAAAGCTGTCTGAATCGAACCAGTAACTTGTTTTGAGTCTGAAAGTGGCAATTCTTTCCTTGCTACCAAATTCCAGTTTTTCTTCAATAAACGATCTGGTAAATCTTTCACTCCTGTTAAATTCTCCTGCTTTTTCCACAAGTCTTTCTATGAATGAGAAGCTTGTTCTCTCAGTATCTGAGACGTATCCGACGCTTATAGGTATTGGCAGGCCTGTTTCTTCATAAACTAGCGTTAAGGCTATGGATCTGCAGTGGGTTGAAAAGTTCAGCAGCTCAAACTTGTATCTCTCCGGATCTCTCAAGACATCGCTAACTGTTACGTAAATTCCCTTATCGTCTATTATTTCAAAATCCTTAGCATAAAATACAGCCCATTCTCCCTTCTGGCCACTAATTTCTAAGCCAAAACCTTTAAGTTTAACTTTTGCCTCAGGTATTGTCTTGCTTGAGATGACAATTGCTTTCAGATCTTTTGATAGAAGAATGTAGATTGAATCTAAATCTGGTGGTAATGTTTCTACAGCAGCGTTTTCTTTAACAAACTCATTTATTACTTCCTTAAGATATCCAGAAGGTCTTATTACGACTCCTTCTATCTCCCGGGATACCTTACTCTCTGCTTCCTCAATTTTTTCTCTAACTCTTTCTCTTATCTCATCAGCTGATATTTCAAATCTGTAACTTTCCGCTTCAATTCCCCAAGCATATCCCTTTTTCTCTGCGACTATGAAATAAACTCCAGCCTGAAGCTCAACAGTTGCTTCTCCATTCAAGTTTGTTGTGGTCTCTAAAGACTCTAAACCTTTTCTAACAGTTACCTTTGCCCCGTCTATTGGTTTCCCTTTTTCATCCGTAACCTTTATCAGAACTTTTACCTTTTGGCTGCATTTTTCAAGAGCTTCTTCAACGCTCATCCGTGCAAGATCTTCAAAACTGCAAACACCTGGAGTCCATTCCAAAACAGCGGATGCTACGTACAATTTTCCAAGTGATACAACTGTTGTTGAAGGTGGCACAACTGTTATTGAGGGTTGTACAACTGTTATTGAGGTAAAGGCTCCAACGTATCTTTCTTTGCTTGCATAGATTACATAAGAACCCCAGTCACCAAAAGCGTATCTGATTTTTCCATTCGAATCCGTATAGCCAATTTTTGTCCCAATCTTTCCTGATTCAAGAGCGTCTTTCACAGAATCAATTGTTTCCCCTAGCTTGAGCTTTACGAAGCTAACGCTTGCACCCTCCACTGGCGAGCCTCTCAGATTTGTTACTGTTATCTCCACTTCTTCGTTGACCTTCGCAGAATCTGGTGCATGGATTTTAAGGGCTCCCGCATCTATTAATTGTGCTGAAGCTGGTGGAATCAAAAGTAAAACCAAAACTATCCACCACATATAAGCATGTTTTACAAGAGATATTTATTTTTTTGCTTTTACATTAAAAAATAAAAAATTCTTAATTTACCCCAGTAAGTTCGTTCTAAGCTCAGATTCCTTTTCAGCCAGCGTAAATTTAAAATCTTTACCAAGAGCTTCAACAAAAAGCTGCAGAAATATTTTAACCTTCGTTCTCTCACTATTCTTTACATGGCTTACCCACCACTCATCGAGCATCTTGTTGTCAAGCTTTGTGATTAGCGTAACTGTTGCTTCGGATCTTGGTTCTATAATAGCTGCAATTTTGCTTGAACCTTCAGCAAGCGTAACTTCGTTCATCTTTACTAAACAATAAAACTTGGGCAAAGTTATTGGAATAAGGTTATCGTTGCGAATCGTTGCGAGAGTTACGATTTCTGTGTAATCTTCGTTCACTTCTCCCCAGTAGGACTTAACAGATCTGATTGTCAAGCCAATAGGCCCTAAGTTAACTTTCTCTTCTTTGTCTGAGCTCAATCCTTCCAATATGTTTGTTTCGATAGAATTTCGCAGCTCAAAAGGATATCTGAATTCTGTAACCTTTAAATCAAAGACCAAGAAACCGTTCAAAGCCATTGTTGATTTCTCACCACTTTTTATGTGGCTTACCCACCATTCTGGAATCTTTCCATTCTCAAGCTTTGTTGAGATAACAATATCTGATTCAGAGCTCGCCTTTATCTCAGCCTTCAACGCAGATCCTTGGCCAATTTTTAAGTTGTTTATATAAACTTCAGTCAGAACATCCTTTAATGGCAGAGAAATTGGATTTGGATTGAAAACTTTGACTTCTGTAACTATCTCAGTCGTTGAATGCGTTACTTCTCCCCATCTATGACTTATCTCTCTAATTTCTGGTTTGCCAATCGATGCTGGCTGGGCGCAGCCACAAAGAAAAAGAGTTAAAAGGATCAAAGCAAGCTTTTCGTAAACTTCAAAACATAAGAAATGCGGTCGCCGGGATTTGAACCCGGGCAACGGGCTCGGGAAGCCCGTGTCCTGCCACTAGACTACGACCGCTCTTAAATCGATTAGGTAAAACTGCTTATAAATTTTGCTTAATAAAGGATTCGATAAGTTTTTAATACCTCTGGAGTTCTGAAGGCATGCACTACAGCGTTTGCGTCCTTGGAGCTACAGGAATGGTCGGGCAGAAATTTGTTCAGCTACTGGAAAATCACCCGTGGTTCGAGGTAAAAAGCCTTGCAGCATCTGAAAGGAGGATCGGGAAGAAGTATGGCAGTGAAGTCGAGTGGCTTATCTCTGCAAACCTTCCAGAGTATGCAAGAGACATTGAAATGGTTCCGCTTGACCCAAAGTATGTGGACGCGGACATAGTATTCTCAGCCCTTCCCGCAGACATAGCAAAAGAAGTTGAACCGAAGTTTGCGGAAGCGGGCTTTGCCGTTTCAAGCAACGCATCAGCCTTTAGAATGGAAGAAGATGTCCCACTTGTGATTCCAGAGGTGAATGCGGATCATCTGAGACTAATCGAGGTTCAGAAAAGGAGAAGGAATTGGGATGGATTCATAATCACAAATCCGAACTGCACAACAACGATGTTCGTAATCACGCTAAAGCCACTGATGGATCTCGGATTGAAGAGCGTAAGAATCGCTTCAATGCAGGCTTTGAGTGGTGCCGGCTATCCGGGGGTGCCTTCTTTGGCAATAACGGATAACGTAATTCCTTTCATCAAGAACGAGGAGGAGAAGTGCGAAACCGAGCCACTCAAGATACTTGGAACGCTCAAGGGCGATAGAGTTGAGCTTGCCAAGCTCAAGATCTCCGCCTCATGCCATAGAGTCCCGGTAATAGACGGTCATACAGAAGCGGTTTGGGTTGAATTCGATCGAGATGTCAGCGTGGAGGAGGTAAAGGATGCTTTCAACTCTCTAAAGCCACTTGAGCTGCCATCCTCGCCGGAGAAGGTGATCGTGATCAGAAACGAGCCAGATCGCCCACAGCCAAGACTTGACAGGGACACTGGCAGAGGTATGAGCGTTGTGGTTGGTAGGATCAGGAAGGATGCATGGGGCATAAAATACATAGTTCTCGGACACAACACGGTGCGAGGGGCTGCGGGAGCAAGCATATTGAATGCAGAACTTCTCGTTAAGGAGAAAATGCTCTGAGCTTGTATTTTTCTCAATCCAAAAAATTTTAATATTCTCAATCGATTCTCTTCATGGAATACCAGTTTGGCGAGTTTCTCTTCACGGCAGAGATAAGGAGGGCAAGTGATCTTAAGCCCGTTTTGGCCTTTCCTGAGGAGCTTAAGAATGATTTCGATGCTTATTACATGTTCAGAGACATATACGAAAGCGAAAAAGACAGGCAGAGAATTCTGAATGCCAGGCTCAGATACGACCTCACGATAATTCCACCAGCGGAAATTGGTGGAGAGAGCATCAAAACCTATGGCCATTATCATCCAGAAAACTCCGCTGGACTCACGTATCCCGAGATATATCAGGTGAT